>JAILLZ010000097.1 GCA_024692885.1 Lachnospiraceae bacterium
TCTGAAGCTAATATGTTTACATTGTTTTAAAGCGAGGCAATCTATTTTCAATTTTGGGATTTTTTGATATTGTATAGGTTGAGATAAAATGTCATAATGAAAAAGTTTGAAACATATGGAAATATAATATAGACAGAGGAATGATATGGAAGGAAACCGTTTGCAGGCTAAGCGACTGATCATGTTTTGGTCTAAGATACTTATCCTGGTTATTCAAATAGCTTTATATGCATATGTGTGGAATCACTACTACAAGGACCTCATGCCGTTCCAGTATTACAAAAGAGGAAACTGGGCGATCATAGGAATGTATGCAGTGTTTATCTTTGCTTTCAACAGAGCATTCGGCGCTTTGAAAGTAGGATATTTGAAAACCTGGGACGTAATGTACTCCCAGATATTCACCATATTCTGCACAAACTTTGTCACATACGTGCAGCTTGTTCTGGTCAACGGAAAATGGGCAATTTTTAAACATTATGTACCGTACTTCCAGCATTTCAGACCGATGGCACAGCTTTGCGTTATGGACTTTGCCGCTGTGTTGATATGGGCACTTTTGATGCGCTACGTTTATGCCATCATCTACCCACCACACGAAATGCTCCTTATTTACGGTGACAGAAGCCCGAAGGAGATTGCGGACAAGATAGTAAAGCGCGCCGATAAGTACCAGATAAAAGAGATGATAAACCTTTCCGAGGGAAAGGAAAAAATCGTGGAGAAAATGAAGCAGTACGATTCTGTACTTGTGGGAGACATTCCGAGCCACGAGAGAAATCTTTTCGTTAAGATTTGTTTTGAAAACAACATCCGTTGCTACAGCATACCGAAGCTTTCCGACATCATGATCAGAAGCGCGGAGAGCATCGACCTTTTCGACTCACCGCTCATGTTGTACAGAAACAGGGGATTAAACTATGTTCAGTCCATAGGCAAGCGAATAATGGACATTATAGTTTCACTGACAGCGTTGATATTACTTGCAATACCTATGCTCATCATCGCCATCCTTATAAAAACTTACGACGGTGGCCCTGTGTTCTATACACAGAAGAGACTTACCATGGGTGGCCGTGAGTTTGATATCTTGAAATTCCGAAGCATGATAGTGGATTCTGAGAAAGCCGGAGCAAGACTTGCAAAGGCAAATGACGACAGAGTTACACCTGTCGGAAAAGTCATCAGAAGAATGCATTTTGACGAACTTCCACAGCTCATCAACATCTTAAAGGGCGACATGTCCGTTGTTGGTCCAAGACCTGAAAGAAAGGATATTGCCGAGGAATACAAGAAAGAGATACCTGAGTTTGATTTCCGTCTCAAAGTAAAAGGCGGACTTACCGGGTATGCCCAGGTATACGGTCAGTACAATACCACACCGTATGATAAGCTCAAGATGGACCTTACATACATCGAGAACTATTCACTTTGGCTTGATATCAAGCTTATGGTGCTCACAGTGAAGATTCTTTTCTGGAAAGAGAAGAGTGAGGGCGTATCCGACAGCCAGACCACAGCGTTGAAGAAGTAAATCCGGTTTGGATGTGAAAAACGAGAAAAGATTTGATATTACTATATGAATAACGTTAAAGTCAGTGTCGTAATGCCGGCACACAACGCGGAAAACTACATAGTGCAGGCACTGGATTCAATCGTGAATCAGACATTAAAAGACGACATTGAGATTATCGTGGTGCATGATGCTTCTACGGATAACACTCTAGAGGTTGTTAATGAGTATGCCGCAAAAACGTGTACAAAGGATCTCACAAATCGTGCAATATGTGTCATCGACAACGAAGAAAACAAGGGCGTAGCTGAGAGCAGAAACATAGGAATCCAGGTCGCAACAGGAGAATACATAGCATTTCTCGATGCGGATGACTGGTGGGATGAAACCAAGCTTGAGAAGCAACTTGCTGTCTTTGAAAAGAGCAACGCTAAGATTGTCTTCACTGCCCGCGAACTCTTTGATTTCGACGGGACGCCTTTGAATAAAACCATAGAGGCGCCTGAATACACCGACTACAAGAGGATGCTCAGAACCAACAGCATAAACTGCTCATCTGCCATTATGAGGGCGGAGACTGCAAAGTCCGTGAAGATGGACCATCCGGAGTTTGCCGAGGATTACATATACTGGCTTCGAATCCTAAAAGACGGCGGCGTGGCAGCAGGCATAAACGAGCCGCTTTTAAAGTACCGCATGTCCAAAACCAGCAAGGGTGGAAATAAACTTCACGCGGCTAAGATGCATTTTGGAGCATACAGAGTGGTAGGAATACCGTTTGTTAAGGCGGCCTGGTACTTTGTGTGCTATGCGGTTAATGGGGTGATTAAGTATCACTAGAGTGCCATTCCTTTTTCTCTAAAGGCTTTAAGTAGTTCTTTTTGCTGAGTTCTTTCAATAGATTTACCTCAAACAGATAAAATGAAACGGCGGGGAACTTCCCCGCCCATGGTGGACCTGGGTCAGACGACCAGCCCAAAATAAAACGATGTTTTATAAGCATAATAATAGATTGTGCAAGATAAAAAAGCAAGTAGAAATATCAATGTGAAATAACATTGTACAATATATACATATATCGAATAATTATAACTTGAGGATAAAACAGTGAATCACAGCTTTTTTGCAAAACTAAAAGAAATCTCATACAAGGACATTCTCCAGGTATTTGTGTTTTTATTGGCACTAATACCTGCTCTTGTCTATAAAAAAATGCGTCCGCACCTGTGGCTTGTCTGTGAGCACAAAAACGAGGCAGCGGACAACGGATACTGGTTTTTCAGATACCTGAGAGAAGTGCATCCTGAGGTGGATTCGGTTTATGCCATAAATTCGAGATGCAGAGACTATAAAAAGGTAAAAAACCTCGGACCAACAATATCCTTTGGAACATTCAAGCATTGGATATACTACCTCGCAGCTGAGGTAAATATCAGCTCGCAGAAGGGCGGAAAGCCAAATGCGGCAGTGTGCTATTTCCTTGAGGTGTACGGAATACTGAAAAACAAGCGAGTATTCCTGCAACATGGTATCACGAAGGATAATGTCAAATTCCTGCATTATAAAAATGCAAAGTTTGCCATGATAGTCACAAACACTGAGCGCGAGCACGAGTACATGAAGGCAAATTTCGGCTATAAAAATGATGAGTTGCAGATGACGGGAATGCCTAGGTTTGACAACCTGTATAGGAACATAAAGCAAGCTACAAAAAACATCCGCAAAATTCTTATCATGCCAACCTGGCGAAGCTGGATAAATCCACCGTCAAACGGCAAGGCCGAGATAGCGGAGAAAGACATTAAAAAAAGCACGTATTACAAGGCATGGAACGGTTTGATAAATGATAAGACATTTATTAAACTTATAGAGGACAATGACCTTCAGGTAGTCTTCTATCAGCATAGAGAAATGCAGAAATTCGAAGGACTTTTTGCAAGCGATAACCCGAGGATTACGGTGGTAGATCCTAAAAAAACGGAAGTACAGCAGCTCCTTATTGACAGCGATTTCATGATCACGGACTACTCAAGTGTGGCCATGGATTTTGCCTACATGGACAAACCACTGTGCTATTTCCAGTTTGACTATGAAGAATTCAGATCAAAGCATTACGAAGAAGGGTACTTCAGCTATGTAAATGATGGATTCGGACCTGTGTGCAGAACGAAGGAGGAAGTGATAAATACACTCACTGACTTCGTAGTAAAAAACCAGGACAAACCGGTAACCGTGATGGAAAATGCAACAAAAGAAGCGGTAGAAAACACTACAGAAGAAACAGTAACACAAGAAAAATCGGCAGCATCAGTAAAAGATAAATACGCCGAGTACGCTCGCAGGCGTGAGGAATTCTTCACATTGAAGGACGATAAAAACTGTGAGAGAACTTTCGAGGCGATAAAATCTATCATACAAAGATAGTTTTTATAAATAAGAATACCGGGAGGTAAATGGAGTTATGAAAAAGTTTTGGGGAGTCAAAAGGGTAGTTGCTGCCTTTTTGGCAGCAGTGATGGTTGTCACGGGAGTAGTCTCCGGTGACATGACGGTGCATGCCGCGGAAAAAGAGGTAACACTCACATTGCACGGAAATGCCGAAGGAGCAAGGTTTTACAAGGATCGTGGCGGCAAAGATACGACCAAGATCAAAATACCTTACGGAACCACGCTGTTTTATGGTGAAGATACAGACTTAGCACCATTTGAGTACACACCAAAGGGCAAAGTGCTTCTGGGATGGAGCACATCCACAAACAAATCAGATCTTTTGGCCAGCGAAGAATATCGCATATATAAAGATACAGATCTTTACGCCATCTGGACAACTGCAAAAGTATTCACCTTCGATGCCAACGGCGGAAAATTTTCTGACGGGAAAAAGAAGCGTAAAGTCGAGGTGCACAAAGGTTCAATCGTGGATATCGACACGTTGAATGAGGACAGTCCAAAGTATTCAAATAAGAAATTTATCGGATGGTCAAACGACAAGAACGCCAAATATGCCGAGGACGACAGAGAGATATATGTAAAGAAGAACAGAACGTTCTATGCGGTATACGTTAAGACTCCTGTAAAAGTAACCTATGATTCGGGAAAAGGATATTTTACGTCAGACTATTCCGGAAAAAAGAGCAGGAAAAAAACTATAAATACCGAAAAGGGAGCTCATCCGGATACTCCGAGTGTGATAGCACCGGACAAATATGAGTTTATCGGCTGGAGTACAGAGAAAAACGGCAAACCAATCTCGATTTATGATTATTTCGTAACCAAAGATATCACCTTTTATGCCGTATACACAAAGAAAGTGAAAATCACTTTTAATATGAATGGCGGTATATATTATTCAGATAAAAAGCTAGAGCGCGAGTACTACACCGGACAGTGCGTTTTGACAGATCATTTTGATTTGGATTCCCGCAATATTTACGATCCGAATGGAAAGAAAGTATTTGTGGGCTGGAGCAAAAAGAAAAACGGAAAAGCTATTGATCTTTCAAAGGAATTTGTTAAGAAAAAGAAGACTTACTACGCTGTTTGGGAAGATGGATACCAAGTTACATTAAAAGCCGGTGACCACGGTAAAGTAAAAGCTTATAAGGGCTATACTTCAACTGATAAAAAAGAAGCAAGACTTGCCGTAAAAAAGGGCGAGAGAGAAGAACTGAAATGGTATGAAGTTAACGTAACCGAGGATAAGGGTTATGAGTTTAAAGGATGGAGCACCACCAGAAATGCAGCCGATATCATAGATACATACAATTTCAGACCGGATGGCGATGTAACACTTACAGCAGTTTGGGACGCACCTGCAGAAGAAAAAACAGTAACGGATAATGACTGCTACATCATCACATGGGATGCAAACGGCGGAGTTTTCAACTATGGAATAAAACGTCTGAAAGCAAACGTTGTAAAAGGCGAGGAAGCATCAGTACCTTCTCCGGGAGACGGATGGGTCACACACAAAGAACACAAGGTATTGTTGGGCTGGGGAAAAACAAAAACCGGCGACATTATAAACCAATATCAGTACATTCCTACAGGAAATGAGACGCTTTACGCAATATGGGCAGATACATACCGTATAAAGATTGACATGAACGGCGGCAAATGCTATGGCACTTCCAGATATCTATACGGTTATGTACAGAAGGGTCATACTCTGCTTGATATTAGCGATATTTTAGGCTATGTACATCCGGGTAAGAATGGCGTGACTCTCGCAGGTTTTTCATTAAAGAAAAACGGTAAGGTCATAAAGAACATCAGCGATTACAAGCCTACCAAGAACCAGACAATCTATGCTATATGGAAAAAGGGAAAATCAATCGTTGCAACCTTAAAAAATGACGGCAAAGGAATGGCCCAGGACGGATATTTCTACACAGGAAAGCAGATTAAACCTGAGGTAGATGTAACCGATGAAAATGGGAAAAAGCTTAAGAAAAACAAAGATTACACCATTAGTTATCGCAACAACACCGAGGTTGGAACAGCCTATGTAATAGTTAAGGGAAAAGGCAAATACATGGGAGAGAAACGCCTGGATTTTGACATCACATACGACTATGACTGCATGAAGACAATTACTGCCGAGTCTACAGCGGAAAAAACCATAAACGTATCCTGGGATGCAGTAAAAGGAGCAGACGGATACGAAATTACTTGCAAAGACTCCGCAGGAAATGTTAAAACTACAGAAGTAGAAAAAGGAACTACAAACTACACCATGGAAAATCTTACGTCAAATGAGACCTACAGAATCAGTGTGAGTGCTTATTGGAACAACTCAAATCCGTATAAAGCAGATCCACTTTGGGAAAAGGTTGACGGAAACAAGATGTATTCATATAAAAGTGTGGAAAAAACAGTAAAAGTAAAATAAAAAGGTAAAAAGCACAATATGAAAAAAAGAAATATGCAAACAAACGAACCTATTGATTTTGTTATTCTTTGGGTGGATGGAGCAGACACTGCGTGGCTTGCTGAAAAAAGAAAATACGACGGATCGGATGAAAAGGGAGATTCCAGCGAGGTAAGATTCAGAAGCTGGGACAACCTTCAGTACTGGTTCAGAGGCGTGGAAAAATTTGCACCTTGGGTAAGAACCATACATTTCGTGACATGGGGACATTTGCCACCATGGCTTGACACCACAAATCCGAAGCTTCATATCGTAAACCACAAGGACTACATCCCTGAGAAGTATTTGCCTACATTCAATGCAAATACTATAGAGTTGAACCTTCACAGAATCGAAGGACTTGCGGAGCAGTTTGTATATTTCAACGACGACATGTTTGTCACTGCACCCGTGAAGCCTGAGGACTTTTTCAGGGACGGAAAACCGAGAGATGCATTCGGATTAAACTGTATTTATTTCGGAAAAAAGAGCGCCGGATTCTTCAACGGAAACGACGTGGAACTCATAAATATTCACTTCGATAAAAAGGAGTGTATGAAGAAAAACCGCAGAAAGTGGTTCACCTTGAGAAACGGTTGGAAATGTGTGGCAAGAACTCTGCTTCTTGCTTACGCATGGAACTGGTTCCCGGGATTTTACTACGATCACCTTCCAACAGACTTTGTGAAGAGCACCTTTGAAAAAGTGTGGGCGGAGGAAGGCGAAGTTCTGGATGCCACCTGTATGGATAAGTTCAGAACCAAGTCCAACTGCAATCAGTGGCTTATGAAATTCTGGCAGCTTGCAGAAGGAAATTTTGATGTTAGAAGCAGAGACTTCGGAAAGTGCTTTCATATAAAGGACAGAACCTTCCCATCGGCTCTCAAGGCCATAAGAGAGGGACAGTATCCGCTTATCTGCCTGAACGACACCATCTACACATCGAATTTCGAAAAACAGAAAGAAGAGGCGATAAAAGCATTCCAGACATTGCTTCCTGAAAAATCGTCATTTGAGGTATAAGAATGAGTAAAGTGACCATAAATAGGGAAGGCAACAAGCTGATCATCGAAAACCACAGAATAGTAAAGCGAATGAGAGACCGCGAGGAAGTGGACCTCACAACTTTGCTTTTAAACAAGAGGATCAGCTCGTATGTGGCAAACTATGATAGGCCGTTTTCCAACCGAGTATTATATTGGGAGGACCTTGAGGAAATCACTACAGTTGAGGGCATTCAGAAAAATGTCGTTCTCATCGTTACTGAAAATGAAGGTATGATGAGATATGGACTGTTTGAAAGAGAGAACGCCTATAAGCAGTTTATAAAGCATACATACAGGGTGTTGAATATCGGCTTCAGATTTGGAAAACTTCATGCGACCATCATGTCGTACATGGTAAATACCTTAAGCGACGAAAAAGTGGACAATATCAGATTCTATATCGATGAGAACAACCAGTGTCCTGTCAAGATAAAAGTCTATCCAAAGCCTATGCCAAAGCTGAAGGCTGTCTTGGGCGGACACATTGCTAGAGTATCCCTTCCACTTGACGGACTGCTCAATGATGAAACACAGCTTACAAACAACCTGAACATTGTAGCGGATGTAAACGGCGTTCCTATCGAGTTCCGTGTCGGAAAAAAACAGTTAGGCTACGACACAAACAAATACTTTGCACCATATGACAGTTGCTATTACAAGGGATATGCTATCCACCTCAGAAGAACCGACAGAGGAAACTTTGTCATAGTAAAACGACCGATAGAAGAGGTGGAGAAAACAGCAAGATTCAGATTTTTCGAATCAAAGCCGGTTTCATTCCTTCTCTATAATTTCGGTAAATTTATAAAAGATAAAAGCTCAAAGAAAGTTAGTCTCTTCTATGAAAAATTTTCATCCAAGGCTGAAGAGGGAACCTTCGAACTCTTTAAAACTGTAAGAGACAAGAAAAAGGGCGAGTGTTACTTCATCATAGATGAGAACTCCCC
>JAILLZ010000116.1 GCA_024692885.1 Lachnospiraceae bacterium
GCATGCTTGCTGCCATAATTACTATAGTTTACGGTTGCAGCAGGGCTGTTAAAGAGAGCCATTTTAAGAGAAGACTTGCGTGGTCCACAGTCAGCAACCTGTCTTACATGCTTTTCGGAATTTTGCTGATGACTCCGCTTGGACTCATCGCAGGAATGTGCCACATGGCATGCCATTCATTTATGAAGATTGCCCTCTTCTTCGTGGCAGGTGCAGTAAATGAAAAGACAAAGAGATTCTATACCTATGAACTTGACGGTTTCGGAAGAAAGATGCCGATACTGTTTGGAATATTTACAATAGCCGGAATCGCGCTTATGGGAACACCCGGACTCTGCGGATTTGTCAGCAAGTGGTACCTTGCCAAGGCGGCCTGCGAAACCGGAAGCCTGTTTGGATATATTGGAGTGGGAGCACTTCTTATTTCATCGCTCTTAACGGCTATTTATATAATGACCATCGTGGTCAGAGCGTTTTTTCCACCGAGTGATTTCGATTATTCGACTCTCGACGGAATCACCGATCCGGGATGGAAGATGCTTGTTCCGATGATTATTTTTGTTGTGGCTATCGTGGTGATAGGAGTTCATTCAAGCTCCTTGTATCACTTTTTGAGTATCATGGGAGAAATCTGATATGGAAAGATATATGGGATTTATTCTTCTGATTTTAATATTTTTTCCGTTTGTGCTTTCTTTTCTGGGGGCAGCTCTTGGGGCAAAGAACGAGAAAACCAGAGATGTGACGGTAATAGTGGGGCTTGTGGCAGAGACTCTGCTCTCCGTTTGGTGCCTTTTTGGCTTTTTCTCCGGTGGAAGTGGAGAGACGATATATGAAATAAATATTCCGGAAATATGCGGTTTCGGAATGAACTTTTGCATGGACGGATTCAGGGCGGTATATGCCTTTATCGCTTCTTGGATGTGGATGATGGCGGCAATGCTGTCACCTGAGTATTTTTCGCATCACAAACACAGAAATCGTTTTTACTTTTTCCTTTTGATGACAATGGGAGCAACAATGGGCGTGTTCCTTTCATCGGACTTGTTCACGACATTCATCTTCTTTGAGATAATGTCTTTCACTTCATATGTCTGGGTTGCCCAGGAGGAGACGGTTCCGGCACTTCGCGCAGCGGATACTTATCTTGCGGTTGCTGTTATGGGCGGACTTGTGATGCTGATGGGTATTTTCCTTCTGTATCACATGCTTCACACTGTTGATATGAGAGAAATCCTTCCGGCAGTTCACGCCTTTGAGGATAAGGATATGCTCTATATTCCGGGAGTTCTGCTTTTGTTCGGATTTGGCGCAAAAGCGGGTGCTTTCCCACTTCATATCTGGCTTCCTAAAGCACATCCGGTTGCTCCGGCACCGGCGAGTGCACTTCTTTCAGGAATCCTGACAAAGTCGGGAATCTTTGGAGTGATAGTTGTGTCTTCGAATATCTTCCTGTGGGATGCAAACTGGGGACATTTCCTTTTGATGATAGCGGCATTTACCATGTTTGGCGGAGCTCTCCTCGGAGTATTCTCGGTGGATTTAAAGAGAACGCTCGCATGTTCCTCAATGTCGCAGATTGGATTTATCCTTGTGGGTATATCATTCCAGTGCCTGCTCGGCGAGGAAAATATGCTGGCGATATATGGAACCATGCTTCACATGGTGAATCATTCTTTGATAAAGCTGGTGCTCTTCCTTTCTGCAGGAGTCGTATATATGAATGTTCACGCTCTGAATCTTAACGATATTAGGGGATTCGGAAGGAAGAAACCGCTCCTGGCAATTATCTTTCTTGTGGGAGCACTTTGCATAGGCGGTATCCCCGGATTCGGCGGATACGTGAGCAAGACTCTCTTACACGAATCCATAGTGGAATTTGAGGGAACCTTCCTCATGGATATTTTTGAGTGGATATTCCTCCTGTCCGGTGGAATGACTGTTGCGTATATGACAAAGCTTTTCGTATGTATCTTTGTTGAGGAAAACAATGACAAAGACAGACAGAAACAGTTTGATTCGATGAAAAAGTACATGAGCCAGCCTTCTCGTATTGCACTGACATGCAGCGCAGCTCTGCTGTTTGTATGGGGATTTATTCCTGAATTATTCATGGACAGAGTCGGAAATCTCTCAGCCTCTTTCATGAACTTTGAGGGGGAAATCCACAAGGTTCACTATTACAGCCTTGAAAACCTTAAGGGTGCAGCCATATCCATAGGACTTGGCGTATTGATATATGTGTTTGTGGTGCGTATCGGACTTATGTTGAATGTGGAAAAGGACAACCCGCTTTCAAGAAGAGTTTACGCAAACAGATGGCCGTTCTGGTTCGATATTGAAGACAGAATCTACAGACCGATTTTGTTGGGAGTCATTCCTTATGTTGCGGCATTTTTCTGCAGAATCCTCGACAGTGCCGTAGATGCAACGGTCGTTCTCTTGAGAAAGACGCTTTATGCGGACACACCTCTTCCTAGTGAGAGGGTTGAGGGAACCATGTTGACGGATATCATAGGTGAGATCCGCAATGCAATACAGTGGATTGCAAACAGAACCTACAACAGGAAACATAAGACACACAGAGATTATGTACATATAGAAGCAATCAAATTTGACAGACTTAAAACCGAGGGAAACATCATACAGCGAAGCTTTTCATTTGCTTTGTTCCTGTTCTGTATCGGTTTCTCTATAATGTTTATGTACATAATGATGCAACAGGGGTGATACGATGCGGGAATATACAGCAGAAGAAATACTTGAGGCTTTAAATACGCATTACGACGAATCGATATTTATAACCGACAACGAAGGTTGGATAATATATGTAAACAAGCTCGGTGCGGAACGACTTGGTTCTTCAAGAGAATATCTTATGGGAAAAAACGTAAGAGAGCTAATGAAGGAAGGGATGTATGTCAATTCTACAGTCCTTACCGCGATAGAGACAAAGAAACCGTTTACGGGACATTTGGCAAATTTCGGCAACAACAAAAAAGACACTGTTTCACACTCGGTGCCGGTGCTTGACGAAGCCGGAAATGTTGTGATGGTTGTCACAAACAACATGAGTAAAGAGAGAAGCGAAGAGTGGGAAGCCATAATGAAAAAGGAGCTGGATACTCAGGCGAGAATGCAGCGAGAGCTCGACTATCTCAGAGATAATGCAAGTCGTCAGATAGTGTCCTATTCACCGGCGATGAAGACGGTTGTAAAGCAGGCAAAGATTATAGCGCCTACTGATTCCAGCGTGGTAATACTTGGAGAAAGCGGAACCGGAAAGGATGTGTTTGCAAACTATCTTCACTCAAATTCCAACCGTTCGAAGAAAGCGTTTATCTCTGTAAACTGTGCAGCCATACCGGAAAATCTTTTGGAGTCAGAACTTTTCGGATACGAGAAGGGTGCCTTCACCGGCGCTCTTGCAAAAGGTAAAATTGGTCTCTTTGAGGCTGCCGAAGGTGGAACAATCTTTTTGGATGAGATTGGTGATATGCCGCTCCCACTCCAGTCAAAGCTTTTAAGAACATTGGAAAACAAAGAAATTCGAAGAGTCGGTGGTGTCGATTCCATACCGATAGATGTAAGAATCATTTGTGCAACAAACGCTAATCTTTTGAAACTTGTTAAAGAGAGAAAATTTAGGGAAGATCTGTATTACAGACTCAGTGTCTTTGAGATAAAGCTTCCTCCGCTAAGGGAGAGAGTGGAAGATATCATCCCGCTTGCGGATCTTTTTCTTCAGGATCTGAATGAGAAATATAATGAGAAAAAGAGATTTTCCGAGCTCTCAAAAAAGACGATGCTTGAGCATACCTGGCCCGGAAACATACGAGAACTGAGAAACGTAATCGAGAGACTCTTTGTTATTAGCCCGGGTTCGGAACTGATATTCACACCAACACCGACGGCAAATTATTCTAATGATATCCTAAAAAACAATACGATGCCATCCGATATTGTTCCGTTGAAACAGTATACGGAACAAATGGAGGAAAAATATATCGAGCATGTCATTGATTTAAACGGAGGATCGGTGGCAAAGGCAGCGGAAATCCTTGGAGTTCACAGAAGTGCCCTGTATAGGAAATTACAGAAAAATGTGCACAAATAATAGTGATAATTATTTAACAAATTATACAAAATGTTCAAAAAGTTGCAGAATTGCGACAGAAAATGTCGCGAATTTGCAACTTGTTTTATTTTTGCGACAAAATAAACTAGTACTATAGTTCTAAACAAATTATAAAGAAAAATAAAATTTACAGAAAATAAGCGCGTTTTAAAGAAAAAGTAAAATTCTGGCATGCAAATTGCAAGTATATAAATAGCAATTGTGTATTTTATATTTTTTTTAAACTGATTGGAGGAAGGTTACATGTCAGACATCAGAAACGTGCTTATTATGGGCGGCGGAATGATGGGTAGCAACATTGCATATGTTGTTGCATCCGTAAAAGAATTTCAGATAACCGTGTATGACAAGTTCCCGGTTGATTTGGAAGGAAAAATCCGCACCAACACAAAGCAGCTGGTTGACAAGGGGATTGAAACCGAAGCTGCTTTAGCAGAAAAACTCTCTCGTATCCATTTCACACAGGATATCGAAGACGAGGGTATCAAAAACGCTGACCTTGTTATTGAAGCAGTATTTGAGGACATTAATGTAAAGCAGGAAACATTTGCTCTTCTTGAGGAGAAATGCAGACCTGATTGTATTTTCTGTACAAACTCTTCTGTTATGAGTCCAAGTTGGATTTCAGAGAAATTACAGTACAGAACACGTTTTGTGGGAACACACTTCTGGAATCCGGGACATCTTATCCCATTGGTAGAGGTTGTAAAGACCGATGCTACTTCAGATGAGGTTGCAGATACCGTTATGGATTTCATGAAGAGAATCGGAAAGAGTCCATGCCTTTGCAAGAAGGACGTACCTGGATTTATCGCAAACAGAATGCAGCATGCACTTTGGAGAGAAGCGATATCCATCGTTGAAAACGGAATAGCATCAGCAGAAGATGTTGATACAGCCGTTAAGACAAGCTTCGGACTCAGACTTCCATATCTTCCACCTCTTCTCAATTCGGATATGGTTGGAACACAGCTTACATACAACATTCACAGCACAGTTCTCGATGCAATCGAGGATAGCCACAAACCATCACCTCTTCTTGAGGAGATGATTAAAAAAGGCGAGATGGGATTCAGAGCTGAGCCAAATGCCGAGGGAAAGAGAGTTGGATTCGGTGCATATACCGATGAAGAAATCGCTGATATTAATGCGGGGCTCAATGAGTACCTCATTAAAATGTTATACAACAAATAAGGAGAAACAAAATGGCAAAGAAAACTATTATCACAGCTGCTGTCACAGGAGCATGGCCAAAGAAAGAGAACAACCCTAACGTACCTATGACACCATCAGAGATCGCTGATGATGTATACAGCGTTTGGAAGGCCGGTGCAGCTATAGCACATCTTCACATGAGAGATGAAGAAGGCAACGGAACAATGAGCACAGAGAAGTTCGTTGAGACACTTGATCTTATCAAGACAAGATATCCTGATTGTGATATCGTTCTTAACCTCACAACTTCAGGTGATATCCACGCAGATGACGAGATAAGAGTAGCTCATGTAAAGAAACTTAAACCTGAGATGGCTTCTTATGACTGCGGTTCTATGAACTGGCTTCACAGCGGAGTATTCCTCAACACACCTAAGTTCCTTGAGGACTGCGGAATGCTTTTCCAGGAGCTCAACGTAAAGCCTGAAATCGAAGCATTTGATCCTGGTATGATTGCAAACGCAGCTTACTACTTAAAGAAAGGTGTTCTTAAGGCACCACTTCACTTCCAGTTCTGTATGGGATGTGCAAACGGTATCCCTGGATCTGTAAAGAATCTTGTATTCATGAAAGAGACAATGGACAGCCTTTGCCCGGGATCAACATGGTCAACATTCGGTGTTGGACATTCAGCAATGGAAATCATGTACGCAGCAGTAGCAATGGGCGGACATCTTCGTGTCGGAATGGAAGACAACGTTATGTACTCTAAGGGAGTTCTTGCTGACAGCAACGCTCAGTTCGTAGAGAGAGCTGCACGTGTTATCAGAGAGTTCGGTAACGATGTTGCTACACCGGACGAGGCTCGTGAGATTCTTGGTCTCAAGAAATAAAAACGTATCATAAAAACTATATAAGGGGATTAAAAAACTTGAAATAACCGGGGTAACCCGTTATTTAAATAATAATTCAAGGGAGAGAGAGGTAAAAACTATGTCAAATGAAGCAACACAGGACAAAGGCAACATTTTGTGGCGTTTGTCGAAAAAGTTCCAGTTTGCAGCAGAGAGTATCATTCCTGATTCTTTCGTATTCTGTATCATACTGGCTTTCATCGTATTTGTACTTGGAATCATCGCATGCGGTTCACCAATAGCGATGGTTGAGTCTTGGTACAACGGATTCTGGACACAGTCAACATTCGCGTTCCAGATGACAATCATGGTAGTTGTTTGCGCAGCTTTCGCTCAGGCACCTGCTATCAGAGGCGGACTTGATAAGCTTGCTTCTATCGGAAAGACACCTAGAGGAGCTATGGTAGTTCTTATGATCGTAGGATTCATAGCTTCATTCATCAACTGGGCTTTCTGTACAATTATCTGCCCTATTCTTGCAATGAGAATGGCAAAGAAGGTTAAAGGTCTTCACTTCCCAATGATGCTTGCCGCTGGATATTCAACAATGATCCTCGGACAGTGTATGGGACCATCTGCATCAGTTTATGCACTTCTTGCAGGTGAGGGACATTTCCTTGAGGATACCATCGGAGTACTTCCTCAGTCAGTAACAACTTACAACCCAATGAACGTTTGCTTGTGGATCATCATCGCTGTAGTTACTGTAATCCTTGCAGTACTCACAACACCACCTGCACATGAAGTAGTTGAGTTCCACGGAACAATCGAAGATGAGGATATTGTAGAAGAGAAATCTGAAACAAAGACTCCTGCAGATGCAATGAACAGCTCTAAGATTCTTATGTATGCAACAGGAATCCTTGGACTTGTTTACATCATCTACAGCTTTGTTACAAAGGGAGTTATGAATTCACTCGGATTGAACTTCATCATTTTCCTTTTCATCACACTTAACTGTTTCGTTTACAACAGCCCAAGAAAATTCATCACAGCTATTAAGAGCTCTATGTACCTCGCAACAGACGTTATGATTCAGTTCCCATTCTACGGAGCAATCATGCAGATGATGCAGGATTCAGGACTTGCTCAGATAGTTATCGACGCACTTGCTTCTGTAGCAAATGCTCGTACAGTACCAATGATTACATACATCTCAGCATGTATCGTTAACCTGTTCATTCCTTCACAGGGAGGACAGTGGGTTGTTCAGGGACCTATCATGGTTCCACTTGCACAGAAATTCAATGTTTATATCCCTAACATTGTAAACGCTTTCTGTTATGGTGATGAGGCTACAAACCTCTTGCAGCCACTTTACCTTATACCTGCACTTGCAGTAGTTAACGTACCACTCAAGAAGGTTTGGGGATACTGTGCATACATTTTCGTAGTATGGTTCATCATTACATGTCTTGGACTTTACTTCTTACCACCAATCTTTACAATGTATGCATAAAAAATGTAATTATAATTGACAGTTGTAGATTACAGAAAAAAGATAATATTTATGGCCGTCTGCCCATTGTGGGCAGTCGGCTGTGAATATACAAAAACAAAATTATATTTTTTGAAGAAAACGCAATTTAATAAAATCGGGATATTGAAAATCGATGATGCGCGAAGATGCTGATTCAGATGAATTTGTGCAATTGAGTTTCCTTCAAAAAAGATAAGAAAGAATCGGAGGATTAGTTAAATGACCTGGGGACCATGTATGTTTTATTATCATTGCCCAAACTGCGGAAAGAAGTTTTCTTACGAAGCAGACAGAATGAGTGAATTTGGAAATGATTTCGGTCTCTGCCCTGATTGCGGCACCATGGGTGTCTACGAGAGAGACGGAGCCAGAATGATAGATGACAAGGACTACGAGGAAGTAGACGGATAAACGATAGCATTACGAATCAAACAGAACGTAATGGTTATAGGAAATGTATTGTAGAGTATGTCTCAGTAAAAGGAAGTAATCAATGAGCAAGAAGAACAAGGTGAAAAAAGTTGCCGTAGAGCTCACTGAAGAGCAGATGGCAGCAGAAAAAAAGGCCGACTTCAAGTCGGCGCTGGTAATGTTTTATTTTGTGCTCTGCCTGTTTATCACAGCACTTGCAACAGATAATCACATGTTTACATACGGACAGCTTTCGATTATTTATCTTCCGATGTTTTTCATTTTTATTTACTGGCTTATGCAGAGAATGAAAAATCCGGATGATAAACACGGAAGACTCGGAAATATTATAGGAATAGCACTTTGTATAGTTGTAATCCTGATGACCGGCATATGCTTTGTAGCATCATGTCTCGGTATATTTGAATAAAACCCGCAAAAAAGCAGACCATAGATCCTCTCCCTTTTGCCATTTTGAAGAATAGGTCTGTTTTTTTGTGCCCTTTTTTATATTACTTTCCAAGCTTGTTGTATAGTGTGGCGAGCGAAATCCCAAGTTGCTTAGCCACGAGCTTCTTGCCTTCTACGGTGTTTCCATGCTTATCAATAAGCCTTCGAATCTCGTTTTGTTCGAATTTTGCAACGCGTTCGGCAAGGCTTACGTTTTCTTCGTTACATTCGCATATGCCGTAATATCTTATCTGTTCGGGAAGATCTTCGATTTTAATGGTTGCGTTTGTACACATGTAAGCAGAGAACTCAACAACGTTCTTTAATTCTCTGACGTTACCCGGCCATTCGTAGTTTACCAGAGCATCGAGGGCATCCTGATTAATACTGTAGGTTCGTCTCACCTTATCACCCTGCTTGCGAAGGATTTCGTGGATAAGAGCCGGAATATCGTTCTTTCTTTCTCTTAAAGGAGGAATGATTATCGGAAACGAGCTTATCCTGTAATATAAATCTTTTCTGAAGAGACCTTCATCGACTCTCTTTTTCAAATCAACATTGCAGGCGCAGATGATTCTGACATTAATATCGTATTCTTTTACTGCACCGACCGGACGGATTTTTTTCTCCTGAAGTGCACGAAGGAGTTTTGCCTGAAGGGCATAGTCCATCTCTGAAATCTCATCCAAAAAAAGCGTGCCACCTGAGGCGGCTTCGAAGAGACCCATTTTTCCGCCTTTTTTTGCACCGGTAAAAGCTCCTTCCATATATCCGAAAAGCTCACTGTCGAGCATGTCTTTTGTAAAGCCTGCGCAGTTTACCGCGAGGAAAACTTCGTTCTTTCTTGAACTTGAGTGATGGATTGCCTGAGCGTACATTTCTTTTCCGGTACCGCTCTCTGCCATAAGAAGAATTGGCATATCGCTCTCTGCAAGACGGCTAGCATATTCTTTTATTGCGATGGATTTTTCGTCCTCGGCTATTATTGAATCAAAGGTGTATCTGTTTCCGCCCTGGTTAATCTGCTTTAGGAGATTTTTGTGTGCGGACTCAAAGTTGTTAAGCTCAACTCTTGTTCTCTGGGCTTCGTCCATGAATGTGATGACAGATACGCCGCCCACAACTTTTCCGTTTTCAAATATGGGATACATATTTACGAAATATGCCTCATCCAAATCTTCAAGGCGCTGAGCATGAAGCACTCTGTGACCGCTTTCGACTACGGAAGGAAGCTGGGCATGTGGCCTTACATCGCGAAGTTTTCTTCCTATGATTTCCTCTTCAGTCATATGTATGAATTTTAAATACGCGGAGTTTGCGTAAAGCACGCATCCGTTGGTATCTATAAACAAAATACCTTCAACCATGTGTTCGAAAGCATTTCGTATAAATGAAGTCATTTCCATAATGAGTCCTCTTTCACATTTTTCTCGCCAATACGTTGAGTATTATGTTAGTCGAAGACGCAAATTCTTTCAAGAAATTTAGAAAAAATGCGGGACTGTGTTAAAATCATATATGTAGGATTGAATCGGGCAAGTGTTTGATGAAACAACTTATTTCAAGAACGATATTCCAATCCGTGAGAAATAAAAAGTGGGAGAACATAATACATGTCTAATCACGACGGCAGAAGAAAAAACAAAAAAAGCTGGGGGCCAAAGAGCGCGCTGATTGCACTTGTGCTGATTATAGTTTTCTGTGTGGCCGGTTATATAGTTGACGGCTATCTTGCTAAAAACAGTCAGACATCGTTAACAACCGGGGCACAAAGTGAGTGGCAAGGCAATTCGCAAAGTGATACACAGGAGGAATCGCAAAGCAATAGTTTAGGTGACGGATCGTTAAGTTTTGTCGATTCCGATCCTTCAGTTATACCGGACTACTCCGGAGAAGATTATGTTTATTTGAACAATAACATTCCAAACTTTAATGAGTGGGATTTAGAAAACATCACTGGAGAGCATTTCAGTGAGCTAGATGAGCTGGGACGTTGCGGAACAGCTTATGCAATGATAGACAATTCCATGATGCCGACAGGCGAGCGTGGAGAGATAGGACACATCAAACCTACGGGGTGGGTTCAGAATAAATACGAGAACATAGTGGATTCCGAGCCGGGATATCTTTACAACAGAAGTCATCTTATAGCCTATGCTCTCACCGGCCAGAATGATAATGAACAGAATCTTATCACGGGAACCAGATACATGAATGCCACTACGATGTTGCCGTGGGAGGAAATGGTGATGAGATATCTTGACTATTCGGACAATCACGTGCTTTATCGAGTGTCTCCTTATTTTAAAGATGATGAACTGCTTTCTAGGGGAGTCGAGATGGAAGCATATTCCGTGGAGGATGAAGGAGAGGGAATATGCTATCACGTATTCATATACAATGTTCAGCCCGGAATCGAGCTAGATTATGCGACAGGAGAAAACTGGGTTGCGGACTAAAAGTATAAGGAAAAACTAATAAGATTTCGAACAAAGGCAATTATTAATCATGGATAAACAATAAACGAATTAAGGTAAAGATACGGTGGGGTTATGGGAAAGACAGAACTGGAAATTTGGCATGAGAGTACTTTAAGTCAGCTTCATGAGATTCCTGAAAAGCTTAAGATTTACAGTGGAAAAATCATCGAGGCATCCGACAGGATGATGGCGGATGAAGTCATGGAAATCTTAAAAACTATTCCTGTGGATGAGATAAACAGAGAGAGCGAGGGGCTAAGAATCAAGGATCTTAAGGATGAAGGGATAAACACGATAGCCGATGTTTTGACTGCGAGCATGGAAAGATTAATTGATGTCAAAGGAATCAGTGAGGAAGGTGCAAAAGAAGTAAAACGTGTGGCTATGGAATTTGCATCTAAAGCAAAGAAAGATGTGAAACTCAGGCTTAGTATAGATGATAAAACTCCGGGGGCGACACAGCTCGTAACATCTGTCTATAGATACCGAATGAGCACCATTCTGGAAGACAGAGTGAAAAAACTCTTGGATGAAAACGAAAAGAACATAAATCTTTACCTTGAAACTCTGAATCCTTCCGGAGGAATATTCGGTAGACTGTTCAGTGATTCGGACAGAACAGATTCAAGAAACGCCATAAGCAAGCTTACGGAACTCAGATACGGAGATTACGGAAAAACGGCAAAAACTTTGGATGAGCTGTCAAAGAGACTTGAGTTTGCCGATGAGGACATGGCATGGGAGGATTTCAAGACAAAATCCACGGAATATATTACTACGCTTGAACACGTTGCACCCGATTTTTTGGATGACGGGGAGGAGGTTTACGGACTTCCCGAAGAACTTGCAAAGGAAGTTCAGGCGGAATGCTTTTTCCCGGACGGACTTAGATGCACGCTTCGCCGATATCAGGAATGGGGAGTCAAATATATTCTTCACCAGGAACGCGTGCTTTTGGGTGATGAGATGGGACTCGGAAAAACCGTCCAGGCCATCGCAGCCATGGTTTCCCTAAAAAACACCGGAGCCACACATTTTGTAGTTGTTTGTCCCGCAAGTGTAATCACAAACTGGTGCAGGGAAATAAAAAAGTTCAGCGGACTGGCTGTGTTTAAAGTCCATGGCGACAGAAGAGAAAAGGAATTAAATACATGGAAGGCAAACGGCGGTGCGGCCGTAACGACCTACGAAACGACCGGCACAATAGAGTTCACAGAGGATTACAGATACTCGATGCTGGTGGTTGATGAGGCGCATTACATTAAGAATCCGTCAGCTGCCAGAAGTGCTAATGTCAAAAAAATCGCTGCTCATGCGGAGCGAATACTATTTATGACAGGTACTGCACTTGAAAACAGGGTTGATGAGATGATTTCTTTGATAGAGGTTTTAAAGCCTGACATAGCAGAGGAGATTAAGAAGACGGCGTTTCTAGCCGGAGCACCTCAGTTTAGGGAGAAGATTGCCCCTGTTTATTACAGAAGAAAAAGAGAGCAGGTCTTAGGAGAACTTCCGGAAATGACAGACACCGTGGAATGGTGCAATTTAAACGAAAAAGAGGAGGCTGTGTACGAAAAGACTCTGTATTCCAAGAATTTCATGTCCGTGCGAAGAGTTTCATGGAATGTTGATGACATAAACGACTCCTCCAAGGCGGCAAGACTAAAAGAGATAGTAGAAGAGGCAAAAGATGATGACAGAAAGATAATCGTTTTTTCATTCTTCCTTGAAACGGTAAAAGCTGTATGTGACATGCTGGGGGATGCATGCATGGAACCGATAACAGGTTCGCTTTCACCTGAAAAGAGGCAGGCCATTATAGATGAATTTGACAAGGCTCCAGCGGGAAGTGTGCTTCCTGCACAGATACAATCCGGAGGAACCGGACTTAATATTCAGTCTGCCAGCGTGGTTGTTTTGTGCGAACCGCAGTACAAACCTTCCATTGAAAACCAGGCCATATCGAGAGCCTACAGGATGGGACAGGTGAGAAATGTATTGGTTTACAGACTGCTTGCCGATGACACCGTGGATGAGAGAATTTTGGAAATACTCGAGAAAAAGCAGGCAGAATTTGATGCCTTTGCGGATGAATCGGTTGCTGCTAAAGAGAGCTTGGAGCTCGATGAGAAAACTTTCGGAAATATTATCGAGGAAGAAATCGAGAGAATAAAGAAAAAACAAAGTCAAAATTCGAATGCTGAAAAATAACATGGAAGTAGCATGAAGATAATTCCAAGAAATTGGAAAGATTATTCTAAAACTTTGGAAAAGATGAAAAAGCGGCATTTATAGAGGCAAAAACAGACATTATATGTAAAAAAGAGACCGGTTTTCTAAAAATTTAGAAAAACGTCTCTTTTTTATTATTTCGGCTAAAACCCGCAAAGGCGCATAAACACTGGGGGTGAGCACAAAAATGCAAATTTCAAAAAACTGGCACGCCCCTTGCTTTTATAACAGTGTCAACTTATGAAAAGACAAATTATAGGCAAAGGAGAGAAAAGAAATGTTGGCATTTTTAGGTTTCGTAACAGTTATAGTAATGCTTGTTCTTGTTATGACAAAGAAAGCATCTCCAACTGTTGCACTCATCGCGGTACCATTTATCACAGGTATCATTTCATCATTCTTCCGCGTAACAAATGCGGAGGAAGCACCGGGCGTTGTTGACGTAGGGGCAAACATCAAGGCACTTGGAGGTTTTATCACAGGAAGTTCCGGAATAGGTTCTGTAGCAGCTACAGGAGTTATGTTCATCTTCTCAATCCTCTTCTTCGGGGTTCTTACAGATGCCGGAACATTCAGACCAATCATTAAGAAAGTTCTTAAGGTTGTTGGAACAGATCCTGTAAAGATTGCTATCGGAACAGCTATTCTTGCTATGATAGTTCATCTTGACGGATCAGGAGCCGTTACATTCCTTATCTGTGTACCTGCACTTGTACCACTTTACGATGCAGTAGGTATGAAGAGAACAACACTTGCTACAATCGTAGCTATCGCAGCTGGTACAATGAACATCATGCCATGGGGAGGTCCTACAATCAGAGCGGCAACAGCTATGCAGGTTGACGTTATGGAACTCTTCAGCCCAATGATCATTCCTGTAGTTTGCGGTCTCATCGCAGTTCTCGTATTTGCATTCCTTATGGGAAAAGCAGAGAAGAAGAGAATCGGAGACACAACTCTTGCACAGGTTGCTGAGTACGAGATGGAACTCACTGATGAAGAGAAGGCTCTTGAGAGACCAAAGCTTTTCGCAGTAAACGTTATCCTTATCATCGCAGCTATCGCAGCACTCCTTAAGTCAGGATTCGCACCAGCAGTAGTATTCATGGTTGCATTTGTTATAGCTGTAGTTATCAACTACCCGAATCCGGCAGAGCAGAAGAAGAGAATCGATGCTCATGCAAAGGCAGCTCTCATGATGGCATCTGTACTTTTCGCAGCAGGATGCTTCACAGGAATCATGAAAGAGACAGGCATGATCACAGAGATGGCTTCAGCACTTTGCGCTATCATCCCTGCAGCACTTGGAAAGTTCTTCCCAATTATCACAGGTATCATCGCTATGCCTGCTTCATTGCTCTTTGATCCTGATTCATTCTACTATGGAGTACTTCCTGTACTTTCAAACACTGCAGAAGGATTTGGCGTTGCCGGAATAAACGTAGCAAGAGCAGCTATCCTTGGACAGATGACAACAGGTTTCCCTGTTTCACCTCTTACACCTGCTACATTCCTTCTTGTAGGACTTGCAGGAGTTGACTTTGGTGATCATCAGAAGCACACAATACCATACGCATTTGCACTTTCAATAATCATGCTCATTGTATCGGTTGTAATAGGTGCTATAGCATTATAAATTCGTAGTATTAAGGAGGAGTTTAAACTATGAAAACTATCCGAATCGGAAGTGGAGCCGGATACGCCGGAGATCGTCTTGAGCCGGCACTCGAGCTCATCGAAAAAGGAAACATTCAGTACATCAGTTTTGAGTGTCTTGCAGAGAGAACAATAGCTATCGGACAGCAGGCAAAGCTCAAAGATCCTACAAAGGGATACAATGGGCTTTTAGAGCACCGTATGACAAAGGCTATTCCTCTTGCAGCAAAGCATGGTGTAAAAATCATCACAAACATGGGTTCAGCAAATCCTGAAGCAGCAGCTAAGGTTTGCGCACAGATCGCTAAAGACGCAGGCTTAAGCGGAATTAAGATCGCTTGCGTATTGGGAGATGATCTTCTTCCACAGATTGACAAGTTCATGGATACAGAAGTATGGGAGACAAAGAGACCTCTCAAGGAACTTGACGGAGAAATCGTTTCAGCAAATGCATACATGGGTGTTGAGGGAATCCTCAAAGCACTTGAAGGCGGAGCTGACATCGTTATCACAGGTCGTGTTTCTGACCCTGCTATCTTCATGGCACCACTCATCTATGAGTTCGGTTGGGCTTTGGATGACTGGGATAAGCTTGGAAAGGGAACAAACATCGGACATCTTCTCGAGTGTGGCGCTCAGGTAACAGGTGGTTACTATGCAGAGCCTACAAAGAAGGATGTTCCTGGTGTAGGACACGTTGGATTCCCTATCATCGAGGTAAACGAGGCAGGAGAATACTTCGTAACAAAGGTTCCTGAAGCAGGCGGAATGGTTACAGTAGATACATGTACAGAGCAGATGATCTACGAAATCCATGATCCTAGCAAATACCTCACACCTGATGTTGTAGCTGATTTCTCAAAGGTTACATTTACTCAGGTAGACAAGGATAAAGTAAAGGTTGAAGGCGCTACAGGACGCGAGAAGACAGATACATTCAAATGTTCAGTAGGATACAGAGACTGCTACATTGGAGACGGAGAAATCTCTTACGGCGGACCTGGATGTGTTGCCAGAGGAAAACTCGCTCTTGATATCGTAAAAGAGAGACTTGAGCTTGTAGCTCCAAACGCTTTTGATGAACTTAAGTTTGACATCATCGGATGCAACTCCATCTACTGGAATCCGGATTTCAAATACAACGAGCCTAGCGAAGTACGTGTTCGTGTAGCCGGACGTGCAAAGACAAAAGCCGTTGCTGACATAATTGCTAACGAAGTAGAGGCACTTTACACAAACGGACCTGCAGGTGGATGCGGAGCAGTAAAGAGAACGAGAGAAATCGTTTCGGTTGCTTCAATACTTGTAGACAGAAATCTTGTAACACCTACCGTAAAATTCTTTGAGGTGTAGAAAGAGAGGATAAAAACATGAAATTGTGGGAAATTGCTCACTCACGTACGGGTGATAAAGGAAACATTTCAAATATCTCATTAATCGCATATGATGAGAAAGACTATCAGATGCTCGTTGAAAAGGTTACTCCTGAAAGAGTAAAAGAGCATTTTAAAGGTATCGTAAAGGGCGAGGTTGTTCGTTACGAACTTCCACAGCTCAAGGCTATGAACTTCGTTATGTATGATGCACTCGGAGGAGGCGTTACAAGATCTCTTTCAGTGGATATGCACGGAAAAGGACTTAGCTCATACCTTTTAAACATGGACATTTAAAAACGACTTATAATAACCAACTTGAAGGCATCGTAGATGCAAATTTTTATCGAATCTCCCTTCGAAAATAAAAGACTTGATACGTGAAAAAAGCGGTTCGCTGGTGAATGCGAGCCGCTTTTTGTACGTTCTCAATATGGTGTGATTCATTTTATAAAGCACTTAATGGTGCTATGGTATTTTTCTTCCGCTCTTGTCGGGGATTTCCATAAGAACGCGGTATTTGTTGACGGTTCTTCGCGAAATCTTTACGCCTCTTTCCGTTAAAAGGTCTGCCAGTTTCTGATCGCTGTAAGGCTTTTTCTTGTCCTCGTGATTTATGAGTTCCCTCAACAAAGTTTTTGCAGAATCGGTAGAGATTTCTTCGTCGTCTTTAATGGCAGAAACCAGATAATAGTTTAACGGGAAGATTCCCCAAAAGCACTGGAGGTATTTTCCGTTCAAAGCTCTGCTTATGGTTGATTCATGGACTCCAACTCTGTCTGCCAGGTCTCTAAGCTTCATTGGCTTCAGGTGACCGGGGCCATACAGGAAGAAATCTTTTTGCCATATAACAAGCTCTTTTGCAACCTTGGAAAGAGTTTCGCTTCTCTGGAATATGTTTCGTTTCAGGGCTTCCGCTTCGGAAACCTTGCTTCTCAGATATGATTTTACTTCCTTATCTGTGGTGTCTTCCAAAAGGGATTTGTATTCCACACTGATATTTATTGCAGGGAATCGATATTCGTTTACAAGTATTTCAAAACTTGATTCCGTTTTTATAATGTATATATCCGGGGTGATGTAGCGCAGATGCTCTCTGCATCTGAAATAAGAACCCGGCTTCGGGTTTAAGGAACGGATGATATCAAATGCTTCCGAAATTTCGGCGGTTGAACAGCCAAGCTTTCTGGCGAGGCTGTCAGTATGATTTTTCGCCATATCGGGAAGATGGTTTTCTATTATTTGGGGAGCAAGTTCATTTGTGCTGCCCATTCTCTCAAGCTGGATTTTTAAACAGTCGGATAGGTCTCTTGCACAAACTCCGGCAGGATCCAGTGCACGAACATCATCTATTATTTTATTTACGGTCTCAATGTCCGTTTGAAACCATGCTGCTATGGAATCGGCATCCTCAACAAGATAACCCTTGTTATCAAGAGAGTTTAGAATATATTCGACGATTCCTTCTTCAAGCTGTGTATATGTCTTGAAAAGGAGCTGAGCTTTGAGATAATCCGCCAGAGATTCCTCGGAATACTGACGGTTTACGTAATTATCCGGATCTTCCGAATCCCTGTCTTCCTCATAGTAGACACGGTTCTGGAAATCGGTGGATTCAAGCCATTCGAGCTTTCTTGATATCTCAAGTTGTTTTTCGGTGGTTTTGCCTCCGTTTTCATCCATGGAATAGTCACTGTCATCATGCTGATGTGATAGCTCTATGACAGGGTTCTCGAGAGCAGCTTCCTCTATGAATGACTCGAGCTCCTGGGTACTCATCTGGAGTACATTGAGAGTTTGAAGCATACGCTGTGATAATACCTGTTTTTGCCTTAACTCTAGTGACAGTGACATTAAATTACCTCTTTCAGATGTCTTTCTTCTTGTCGATGCGCTCTCTAAGAATTGTGAGATCGCGCTGTGAAATGATGTCTGCCTCGCTTAATAGTCTGAGGGCGTCGTACAACATTTCTTTTGATGGTTTCACTTCATTTATGATATCTTCCGCAATGGAAACTATTTCATCGTCAGTGGTTTCCTTTTCGGAAGAAGGTTTGCTCTGATAAGAAAAGATAAGCGTGTTGACCCATCTTAATGCATCGCAGATGCTCGTGTATGAGTTGTCAAATTTCACAAACCAGAGTCCGGATGCATTCTCGTTTCTTTCTATGTCATAGCGTTCAAAACGCGCTGACACATCGGTTTTATCATCATAAAGATTCAAAAGATAAGTGATATCCGTGCATTTGTTGAAGAAGAACTGATCGTGAGGGTGGTCTCTGAACCATAAACTCTCATGGTCCGCAATGTTGAGACCTGTGTAATGAATGGTTACACTGCCGGAATCTATATCAATCTCAGGTTTAATCTGAGGAGCAACAAGACCCGGTTTTGAGTAAGGTCTTGAGCCCGGAGTTCCGCCCCTGGTGTAATTGTTCATGCCTTTTTTGGCTTCCACAATACATTGCTTTATCGGATATTCCTCGTAAGTATAAGCTGGAAGAACAAGGTCTCTCTCCTCAAGCGGAAGCGCATTGTACAGCGCATAGGCAGCTTCAGCATCGCTGAATCTCAGAAGAAGATTTTTGGTCTTCGTGGCACTGAAAAGCTTTCCCGGATGGGAAATGGCTTCCTTTATTCTGAAACCTATGGCAGCGCTTGACGGCTCGGGATTATCATCGCGTCTTCCGAAGACGGCCGTAACCGAGCTGCAATAAACGCAGTCCTCAATGTCGGCTGCGGAAAGAGTTATCCTTCCGGCAGTGAGAACCTGTGAAGACTCGTCATAAACTACTTTTCCAGTGTACCTTTCGTCCAACTCATACATAAAGATTCTCCTTATCTCTTTGAGTTACAGGCTGCCTCCACAAAACCTTTGAAGAGCGGATGTGGCTTGTTTGGTCTGCTCTTGAATTCAGGATGAGCCTGAGTTGCCACGAACCATGGATGGTCTTCAAGTTCTATCATCTCGATGATGTGATTGTCAGGAGATGTTCCGCAAAGAAGCATTCCATGGTCAGTGAATGCGCTTCGGTAATCATTGTTTACTTCATATCTGTGACGGTGTCTCTCATGGATTTCAGATGCACCGTAAAGCTCATATGCTTTTGATTTGTCGTTCAACACACAAGGATAAGATCCGAGTCTAAGTGTTCCTCCGATATCTTCAATACCGTTCTGGTCAGGCATTAAGAAGATTACAGGATAGTTTGTGTGAGGATCGAGCTCGGTTGAATTTGCATCGTGGAGTCCGCAGACGTTTCTTGCAAATTCGATTACAGCTACCTGCATTCCGAGACAGATTCCAAGGTAAGGAACCTTGTTCTCTCTTGCATACTTGGCAGCAACTATCATTCCTTCAACACCTCTTGTTCCGAATCCTCCCGGAACAATGATTCCGTCAGCACTGCCGAGAAGCTCTTCAGCTGTCTCGTCGGTAAGTTTTTCGGAATCAATCCAGTTGATATTTACAGTCGCTCTTGAAGCTATTCCGCCGTGCTTCAATGCTTCGACAACTGAGATATATGCATCGTGAAGTGCTGTGTATTTTCCGACTAATGTTATATTAACATTTTTCTTCGGATTTTTCAGCGATTCAACCATATCTGTCCAATCTTTTAAATCCGGTTCAGGACATGGAAGATTCAAAGCTTCGAGTGCAACCTTTGCGAGGTTCTCTTTTTCCATTGCAAGAGGTGCTTCATAAAGGTAGTCTACATCCAGGTTCTGAAGAACGTTCTTGCTAGGAACGTTACAGAAGAGAGCAATCTTCTCTTTGAGAGCAGTGTCTATTGGAAGTTCACTTCTGCAGACGATAATATCCGGCCAGATTCCCATTCCCTGAAGC
The DNA here is from genome assembly GCA_024692885.1 of Lachnospiraceae bacterium. Lineage (GTDB taxonomy): Bacteria > Bacillota > Clostridia > Lachnospirales > Lachnospiraceae > JAILHT01. The sequence continues at coordinate 20,137 of JAILLZ010000116.1, forward strand.
TCTTTTACACTTGCCTGAGTAGGCTTTGTCTTGAGCTCACCTGAAGCCTTTATGTAAGGGATGAGTGTAACGTGGATGAGAATAGCATTCTCTTTTCCGATTTCATGCTGGAACTGTCTTATTGACTCGAGGAAAGGCTGGCTTTCGATATCTCCGACGGTACCGCCGACCTCTATGATACAGATTTGAGTGTCCTCAGAGCTGAAGTCACGGTAGAATCTGCTCTTGATTTCATTTGTGATGTGAGGGATTACCTGAACTGTTCCTCCGCCGTAGTCACCGCGTCTTTCCTTCTGAAGAACTGACCAGTAAACCTTACCTGTTGTAACATTTGACTGTTTTGTAAGGCTTTCATCTATAAATCTCTCATAATGTCCGAGGTCAAGATCTGTCTCGGCTCCGTCATCCGTAACAAAAACTTCTCCATGCTGAATAGGGTTCATTGTTCCCGGGTCAATGTTTATATAAGGATCGAATTTTTGCATGGTCACCTTATAACCTCTTGCTTTAAGAAGACGACCCAAAGATGCGGCAGTAATTCCTTTACCCAAACCTGAAACTACTCCTCCTGTTACGAATACGTATTTAACCGGCATACTGACCTCCTTTATAATGTTTTGTTTTCTTGTTTCTACTTATTATATGATGTATGCGTTCTGTTTTATAAAAAACGGATTAATTATACTACCAACTTTTTACCAAATCTATAGTTCTTTAATAAAAAGTTTAGAAAAGTTACTGCTTGGAGATATTGCTTTTAAAAATCCCAAACTCTATAATATTAGAATAGCTTGAAATGTAAAAGTTTCAAGGTAAATACGGAGGCGAAAATGGATAACAATAATACGAACAACCGTCCCGAAGGAGGGAACGGAAATAATAAAGGAAACGGCAGAAACGGTCAGTTTCTGATGACGTTTATCATAGTCTCACTTTTGGGACTCTTTTTTATCAGTATGTTTACGAACCGTGCATCTTCAATCAGCACGCAGGAAATAGCATATTCGGATTTCCTGAATCTCGTGGAAGCTGATGCGGTCGACAGTGTAGTCATAAGTTCTTCCCAGATAAACATAAAACTGAAGGAAGGCGCTTCTCTTTCAGATGTGCTTACAGAGGAAAACACGGAAGCATCCACAGAGGAAGCCAAGGCCGAGGAAGAGCTTCTCACGGAGGCTTCAAGCGAAGAGGAGACAGAAAGCAAAAATCCGTACAGCACACTCATGAAAAATGCTATAGGTGCTTCGGAGGTTACATATTACACAGGATATATTTCAAATGCGAATCTCATAGAGACATTGAGAGCGCATGATGTTGAATTCAAATCCGAGATTCCGGACAATACGTCAGCATGGATTTACAACATCCTTAGCATAATACTTCCACTTGCACTCATCTGGTTCATCATGGGAATGCTCATCAGAAGAATGGGCGGCTCAGGCGGAATGATGGGAGTCGGAAAGAGCACGGCCAAGGTTTACAATGTTGAGCGTGCCACAGGCGTTACCTTCAAGGATGTAGCCGGACAGGACGAGGCGAAAGAGTCATTACAGGAAATAGTTGATTTCCTTTACAATCCAAAGAAATACAGAGATATCGGAGCGAAGCTTCCTAAGGGTGCCCTTCTTGTGGGACCTCCGGGAACAGGTAAAACTCTTCTTGCAAAGGCCGTAGCCGGTGAGGCAAAGGTTCCTTTCTATTCGCTTGCGGGTTCTGATTTCGTTGAGATGTTCGTCGGAGTCGGAGCTTCGAGAGTAAGAGATTTGTTCAAGGAGGCAGAGAAAAATGCCCCTTGTATCATATTCATAGATGAGATCGATGCCATAGGAAAGAGCAGAGATTCAAGAATTGGCGGAAACGATGAGCGTGAGCAGACATTGAACCAGCTCCTTGCAGAGATGGATGGATTTGACACATCAAAGGCACTCTTCATTCTTGCCGCAACAAACAGACCGGAAGTTTTGGACAAGGCGCTTCTTCGTCCGGGACGTTTTGACAGACGTATAATCGTAGACAAGCCTGATCAGAAGGGACGTCTCGAGACCCTGAAGGTTCATTCAAAAGATGTAATGATGGATGAGACGGTTGACCTTGAAGCACTTGCAGTGGCTACTGCGGGACTTGTTGGTTCTGACCTCGCAAATATGATAAATGAAGCTGCCATCAATGCAGTTAAGAAGGGAAGAAAGTTTGTAAACCAGTCGGATCTCTTCGAGGCTTTTGAACTTGTGGCTGTCGGTGGAAAAGAGAAGAAAGACCGCGTTATGAGTGAGAAGGAAAGAAGGACGGTTTCTTACCATGAGGTTGGACATGCCCTTGTTTCAGCTCTTCAGAAAAACACCGAGCCGGTACAGAAGATTACTATAGTGCCTCGTACAATGGGTGCATTGGGATACACACTTCAGACGCCTGAAGAGGAGAAATTCCTCGACACCAAGGAAGAACTTCTTGCAAAGATTGTCACCTTCATGGGTGGACGTGCCGCTGAGGAGATTAAGTTTGGTTCGGTTACAAGCGGTGCCGCAAACGATATCGAGCAGGCCACAAACATTGCAAAATCAATGATAACCAGATTCGGTATGTCCGAGAAATTCGGAATGATGAATCTTGTATCGATAGAGAGTCAGTACTTGAGCGGAAGGGCTTCAATGAACTGTGCTGATTCCACCGCGGCTGAGGTTGATGAGGAAGTCAGAAAACTCATTCAGTCATGTTACGACGAGGCAGTTAAGCTTCTTAAGGAAAACATGGAATGCCTCGATAAGATTTCCGATTATCTGTATGATCATGAGACCATCACAGGTAAGGAATTCATGAAGATATTCAGAGAGATTAAGGGAATTCCTGAACCGGAAGAGGAAAACAGCGCTGCTGACAGACTTCAGGGCGAGAATGCCAATAAAAATATGGACGACATCAAGGAGACTTTCTCAAACGGAAAATCCGATGATAAGGATTCTTCGGAAAAACGAGACGAATCGGGCACAAAAGAAAACAATGGTGTTTCAAAGGATGAAAAATCCGAAAAGGAAAAGAGCGAGGAAGCACGACTTGATGAAGTATTGAAAAACATGAAATAGTGTTTGAGTACGGGATTTTACCGCATATGAAAACAAAAGCTGGCCGAGGAAACCTCGACCAGCTTAATGTGATTTTTTAGATATATAAAAACAGTCAGGAATGGTTGCATGTTCAATATTGAAGAAGAACTGAAAAAACTTCCGAACCAGCCGGGAGTTTATATCATGCATGACGAAAATGACACCATCATTTACGTGGGTAAAGCGGTGTCGCTGACCAAGAGAGTACATCAGTATTTTCAGGCCAGCCATAATGAGGGAATTAAAAAGGCCCAGATGGTGAAGCAGATAAGGCGCTTCGAGTACATAGTGACCGACTCTGAACTTGAGGCTTTGGTGCTTGAGAATAATCTCATAAAAGAGTACTGCCCTAAATACAACACCATGCTCCGTGATGACAAGACCTATCCTTACATTCAGGTCACCATGGGGGATGATTTTCCGCGCGTGCTCTTTGCAAGGCATATGAAAAAGGACAAGTCGAGATACTTCGGACCGTACACCAGCGGAGGCTCCGTGAGGGAAGTAATCGATTTGGTAAATAAGCTTTTTAAGCTTCGCACCTGCAACAGGAAGCTTCCACAGGACATAGGGAAAGACAGGCCTTGTCTGAACTATCACATAAAACAATGTGATGCACCGTGTCAGGGATATATTTCTTCTGAAGAATACAGGGAACATGTTGAGGAAGCCCTGAAGTTCTTGAACGGAGATTACAAATACATCCTGAAAGAACTCACGGAAAAGATGGAGGAAGTTTCATCCAATCTGGAGTTTGAAAAAGCGATGGAGTACCGTGACCTGATAAAGAGTGTAAATATGCTTAAGGATAAGCAGAAGATTACACACTCCGACGGTGAGGACAAGGATATCATCGGACTTGTGACAGACAGGGATGATGCAGTGGCCCAGGTCTTCTTTATCAGAAACGGAAAGCTTATAGGCAGGGAGCATTTTTATATAAAAGTCAGAGTTGATGAGACTGAGGAGCAGGTGCTCGCGAATTTTATAAAGCAGTACTATTCGGGAACACCTTTTATATCGCGTTACA
>JAILLZ010000123.1 GCA_024692885.1 Lachnospiraceae bacterium
AACATTAACTCTCAAAACAGTTTTATCGTAATCTATACGCCTATAAAGAATCTCCTTTGTCCCATCATCCCTACGCGTCAATGTCACTCTTTTTGACGGAGCCTTCACAATTATTCTGTTTGTTTTATAACCAAAAACAGAAGAAACACCTACAAGTTTGTTCTTTTTATAGAATAGTATCTGCCCTTCAACTATACCCAATGCTTTATTGTTGTTATTTATTGTGTAGTAGTCATCAGGCTCTCTGAAGTAGTATTTAACATTTTTTTCCGCATTTATAAATATCTCTTGAAAATAATCTGTTGGTTCATCTGCGTCTTCGTCGTGACATTCCTGATACTCTAGATTAATATCCGGTTTCATAAAATATGCTATGTTTTTTATGCCGTAAATCTTGAATTTATATGACATACCAGAGTCTTTTTCGCCAATGTATTCATAGGAAGTTTTTTTACCCTCTACTATACAGTTTCGATTGAAAAATCTATTTGCAATGTCTGATTCATTATATATTGTTCCTTTATACTCAACTAAATACGCAAGCTTGTTCCTATTGGTTATTTTGTAAAATACTTTATCACCAATTGTTATGATTTTTCCCGTAAAGCTTTTCTTCGCCTTCTTTAATGAATGCTTATCGTATTTCTGTATTGTATACTCGTTTGGCATTATACAGAAATACATGTTGATAAGCTTTATACTATACCCATCATTTATAATAGCCGTAACTGAAGCCGTTATTCCAGAATCTGTTTTATTCTTCTTTGCCGTAACCTTACCTTTCTTCAAAGTAAGCATTTTTTCTCCGTTAGAGGATTTGGCAACTTTATATGTTATAGTTGCATTTTTCGGAATATTTAATAAATTATCCTTAAGTTTATAGGTATCTCCCCCTTTAATGTAAACGGTTCCATATTTAGTCCTTGCTTCTTTACTCTTTGCTTCAATGCTTGTTGTTGAGAGCAATGATAACGATAATACGACGGTAAAGATAATCACCATCCAGTGTCTAAAATGTTTCATATCTAATTCTCCCCTGCAAGATTCAATAACCTGTTTCTCCACATTTACAAAAAAGCACCCAACATTATGTCAGGTGCAGTGTTAGTATGATTAATATGTAATAGATAATATTTCGTCCGTCGATAAAGCACTGCCTCGTTTTTCATAATAACAATCGTTATCAAATTCTGTAATAGCAATACTACCATGTGGTTCTTTTGTGAACTTGCAACATTCAAGAAAATCGTCACCAAGAAGAGCTATTTGCTTATTATTATCAAGTTTATCAACGACCAAATAGTAATAAAACTTTTTCAACAAAAGCTCACCTATATAAACGTTTTCGGCATATGTAGCATATGCAAACAAATCATGCCCACTAGCCGATTTTACTTTTTCTGCTATGACTTTTTCTCGTTTAGAAAAGCTTTTAACGCTTTTATTTGCTCGTCTGTAAGTACACCGGATATTTTTTCAACCGATATAAGAGTTATTGGTGAACCTGTATCAATCTTCATTGCCAACGTAACCGGCTTTATCATTAGCGTACATCCATAGAAGCCGTCCTTATGATACCCGATAATGTTAGTTGATTGCATTTATTTCACCTTCCGAAATGCCAACAAGTATCATAGCGTCATTTTCTTTTGCAAACTTTATCGCCTCCGGCGATGCAACATCTGCTTTTTCAGTCGCAATTATAGTTGCTTTCATTTTTCCCGGAATAATCTTAGCCACAGCTATCATTCCAACATTGTCTAACGCCCATTCATTTATATCAATAGTTATAGGATTAGATAGAAAAGACAAACCGCTACCTTTTTGCGTCTTCAAATCTGCAACCATTATGGCATTCCTCCTTTCTCTTTTGTTAGAGAAAACCTCGAAAGGACTCTTTCATCTTTCCAAGTAGAATCCTTCTTGTAAAGGTATTATAGCACGAAAAGAAGCATGTGCTAACTCGTACTTTGAAAATACTATTAGTCTTTTAGTTACAAGTTTATTTTTACATTCTCAGCATAAGCTCTTTTGCAATCTCTTCGCCGTCCTTGTAGTACACTCTCGGCACTCTCTTGCTCACCGCGCAGGTGAGTTCGTAAGGAATAGTTCCTGCTATCTCGGCAAGCTTCTCTATCGGATTCTTCTTTCCGTAGATCTCAACTTCGCTGCCCACATCCACTGACGGCATGTCGGTAATATCAATCATGCACATGTCCATGCAGATTTTTCCGCGAAGGGCTGCAGGGCCTTCCTTTGTGTAGAGCTCGCATTTATTTGAGAGACTTCTCAAAAATCCGTCTGCATATCCGTAAGGAAGCACTCCGATTCTTGTTGTTTTTTCAGTCTTGAAGATTCCGCCGTAACTTATGGCCGTTCCCTTTGGATAAATCTTTATAGTGCTGACCGATGTCTTAAGACTCATGACAGGCTCAAGATTCATCTGCTTTGCAAACTCGCCGTAACCGTACAAAAGGAGTCCCGGTCTTACCATATCCATAAAGTATTCTTTTGGATAACATGCCACCGCTCCGGTGTTTGCACAGTGCTTAAGGCAGAATGACTTGCCCCATTTTTCCTCTGCAGCATTTATTACTCTTTTGAAAAGATCAAACTGTTTTTCCGTGTATTCTCTGCACTCTTCGCCCGGTTCGTCGGAAACGGCAAAGTGTGTAAATATTCCTTCCGCATCAAGGCCCGGCATAGTACATGCCTCAACTATACCTTCGACTCCGGTTTCAAAATTGCCCTCGCCGCAAAGATAACCGAGACGCGACATTCCTGTATCTACTTTTATATGAATCTTTAAAGTACCTTTAAGTCTTGTGGCTTCCTCGCTGTACTCCACTGCTTTTGCCTTACAGGTAACTGCCTGAGTGATGTTGTATTTTATCATTCTTGCAACCTGCTCTTTTGGAGTGTGTCCCAAAATCAGGATTGGCATGTTTACACCGTTCACGCGAAGCTCAAGTGCCTCGTCCGCGCTGCTAACCGCAAGATAATCCGCACCGATTTTTTCCAAAAGCTTGCTGCATTGCACTGATCCGTGGCCGTAGGCATCTGCCTTAACCACTCCAAGAAACTTTACATCACTTCCTATATGTTCTCTAATCTTCTTATAATTTCTCTCGAGGGCGTCCAAATCCACTTCTGCCCAGGTTCTTCTAAGTGTCGATTCCACTTTTATTACCTTCTTGCTAAAAAAATTTCGAGCCGAATATACACATAGCCATTTTGGTTTTCTTCAAAAGCAACATGTACCATACTTTTATTTTCCAAGTCGTATGGACTGACCTATGCCTGTCATACCGTTGCGTCTGCACTGCACATCCACAGCCTCTATGAGATCCTCCATGATAACTTTGTCACCTCTTGCCGCCGCACGGTACGCCGCATCCAAAGCCGCTGCCTTTATGGCACTTCCCGTGAGTTCAGCCTTGGCTGCCAGAGTATCAAAATCTATCCTTGGATCAAGCGGCGTGTTCTCCGGGAAAATGTTCTTCCAGAGTTTTTCACGCTCAATCTCGTTTGGCTTATCGATGGATATGATAAAGGTCATCCTTCTCTTGAAGGCACTGTCAAAATTCTGCATGGCGTTGGTGGCCATAATGGAAAGTCCGTCGTAACCCTCTATCTGCTGTAAAAGGTAGGCGGTCTCTGCATTGGCATATCTGTCGTTGGAGCCGGACACCTCTGTTCGTCTTGCAAAGAGCGCATCCGCCTCGTCAAAGAACAGTATTCCGTTTGAATTTGATGCTGCTTTGAAAAGCTCCGCAATGTTTTTTTCGGTCTCTCCAATATATTTACTTGACAATTGCGAAATGTCAATCCTGTATAAAGAAAGATTTAACTCATTTGCAATCACCGAGGCAAGCATGGTCTTTCCTGTTCCCGGAGGTCCGTAGAGCACTACAGACACGCCTCTGCCATACGGAAGGTTCTTTCCAAAACCGTACTCCTCATTTACCACGCTGCGCAGACGAATGCGGTTTATGACTGCGTCAAGTTCCTTTGAGGCCGTATCTGAAAGGTAAATATCTTTTCTCGTAAACGGATTTTTTATCATCTCTGCAAGTGAGCCAAACCGGGTGACCGACTGCGTGTTTATCTCATCCTCAATCTGCTTTTGAGAAACCGTGCTTCCCTCCGCAAACATATCCAAAACCGAGGAGATTTTGCCCGGATTGAGGTCAAATTTTGAAACGATTTCTTTTAATACCACTTCCTCAGCAAACGATATGCCTTTTCTTGCGGCAATCTCGCGCCATATATTGATCTGGTTCATCCTGCCGATTCTGCCAAGCTTTATGGTGACAGGATTCTCCCCGAGATATAACTCCGACGGGTATTTGTCGGAGCCAAGAATCAGCTTTCCTCCTGTCGTAAGAATCTTTGACAGCACAAGCTGCATCCTGTCGTTATCAAATCGGTCGAAGTCCTCAGCTGATATGTAAAACAAATCACCGTACAGGAAATACTTGAAACAAAGCTCATACAAAACTTCCGTGAGGCGACGATTATCAAGTGTCAGAAGTTCCTCTGCACGGATTGACAAAACATCCCTCGAGAGCTCCTCTGCTGCTCTCTCAACAAGATATCTCTTTCCACTTCCCACGTCTCCCAAGAGAACTACAACACCGGCTCCGCCAATCCTAAGCGCAGAAAGCAATCTATCCTTTTCCTCAGCTCGAAGTACGGTTTCTGCATCATCCAAAGCAGGCAGTATACTTGCAAAAAGCTGCATGCCCGAATAGTTTTTCATGCCGCCCTTAGTAGCTTCAAAAACAAAAGGATGTATTTTCAGGTGTTTTTTCACGTGGGTGTTCTGAGGATTTTCCTCCCATTCCAACAGATAATCAAACAAAAAGCTGTGGTCGTCCAAAAGTCGGTTTTCTTTCAGTTCCGACTGTTCCATAAAAAGGGCGCAGGCATCCAAAACCATACCGATGGTGGCCATGTTTTCATTTGGCACGCCCGAAATAGCTTCAAACACTGCCTCGTATTTTCTGTCACACTCTCTTGCCATCGCAAAAAGGAGCGCCACTATTTCTTCCGTCCGAAGGGCTCCGGAATACACCATATTCCAAAGTGAAATCTCGCCTGCTTCGTCCGTAAACCTGGCACCTGCCGAAAACAGTCTGTTGTAAACCTCCAAAATTCTTTCATTTGAAACAGCATTATTTTCCTGCTCCGGAAGAAGTGCGTCCACCAGTTCTCCCACGGTCGGACGAAGCCCCACTCTGTTTCCCACAGGAGCAGACTTATCGGAACGTGCTGCGATGAGTATCAGACAAAGCAAATCAACAAACCTGAGCCACTCTGTCATCTGCTCGGAATAATCCGCAAATTTTGTTTTATCAAAAGAGTACTTACCTATAAATGATTCATCCATTATTTAACACCCGTCAGTTTATCTTTTTCCTTCTCCTCTGCTATCTCAGTTTTGAGATCCTGCAAGAGCTTTTCTCTCTCTTTTCCTGCTGCCTGTATTCTCTGTTTCAATGCTTCCACTTCTTTCTTCTGCGCTGAAACATTTTTGGCATCAGCCTTAACCGCGTTGATAGGTTGTGACAAATCCTTGATTGACGCGTATTCGTCCATGTTTTTCGGTCTGTTTTTAAGCAGATCCACTTTTGCAGCGGTAGCGGAGATAAATGCACTTGAGGCATTCATGCGATCCGCAATCTCCTTGCGTTTTGCGGTGAGTTCGACCATGTCCTTCTCGGCAGATTCTTTCATCTTTCTGTACTTTTCGGACTTCTTGTGTTCGTACTCTTTTATCCTCTCAAGTTCGTCTTTTCCGGACCTGTTGTGCTGAAGCTCTTTAGCGCCTTCTTTTACATCTTTTCTGATAGTTTCGTAGAACGCGCCACCGCCGTTCATCTTGTTGTAAACTTCTCTTGCCTTGTCCTCTGCTGCTTCCTCAACAGCCTTATACCTGCCGGAATGTTTCAGGTTACCCTCACTTATTCTGTTCAATTCGAACTTAAGAATAAGATCCGGTGTTATGCGTTTGCGCAAGGTTTCATTCTCTTGCAGCGATTTGTCATAACCGCTCTGATGATCCATGCTGAAGAAACTGCGGATTGATTTCTTTGCCCACTCTACTTTTCCGGATGAGTCTTGGCGTTCAATTTCGTTATACTTCTCTATTGTTTCACTGTAAGGTTTCTTGTCGGCCCTTGCCTCCTGAATCATATCCAGTCTGCTGCTGTGCTTTTCGTTCTGGCGTTTTCTGTATTTCTCGGCGAACTCCATAAGTTTAACCGGTGTGAAAAGTGATTCTTTTCCCTCGATTCCGTTTGACTTTGCGGCTTCTATAAATGCCTTCTCGTCAAAATCGTCGGCCTTTCTCTCAATCTTAAACTGAAGATAGCTGATCATCTCATGGAAGCCAAAATCTTCCTTCGCTTTTCTTGAATTGAGGAAATCCACGGATCCACCGGCCTTTTCCCAGGCTTCTCTTACCTTTCTGGCATCGTTCTTGTCTTCCTCAGAGAGATTTTCAACAGCATCCGCTATCTTCTGTCTTGCAGCCTTTCCGGCCTCCATTTTATGCTCGAGGGCTTCCGACATTCGATCGCGGAAATCAGGATCGTTTGGACTCCTAATGGCTTTTATCTGCTTCAGATACTGGCCTGCATAGTCCTTAGCTTCTATTATCTTGAGTTCCTTTTCCTTACCTTTTTCTTTGTATATGTATGGTCGTCTGGAAGATGGTCTTGTTCCATTGAAATAATGTTCCAATGTCTCTGTGGTAGCGCCGTCAGCATCATAGAACTCGTCTGACTTTCCGGCGATTCCTATCTGGTTAATCATTTCGTTAAGGAAGGATACTCTTTCGTGATGTTTGAAATAGTTCTTGCTGTAAATCGGATGTCCCTGCTTGTCTACGTTTTTCTCATCCTTCTTTTTGTAGTGATCAGCTTTATCTATCTCAAATTTAAGAATATTCGGAAGCTTCCAAACCGCAAGATAACTTCCTACATTCTTCAAATCTCCTGCTCCGGAAAGATAATCATTATATGCCTCCACCGCGTTGGAATTGTACTTTAACACCTGAGACATGGCTGCGACATTATCTCCCTTAAAAATGCTGTAGCACTCATACAAATCCTTGCCTACCGAATCCAATTCTCCGGAACCTTCCCAGTCATAAAAGCCTTCATTTGTCACATAATCCTTCGCATAATTCCTGATGTCTTCTGCGCTCATTCGCTTGTACTGGTCCTTGCTTTCCATAAAGTCATCCCACTCGTTCTTGGATGTAAGCTTTGCCAGGATAAAGTTGTAGTACTTCATGTTTTCCATCTTTTCGCGGAATTCTGTCTTGGATTCTTCTATGAGAGTCAAACGTTCCTTTTGATTTTCGGAATCATTGTATTTAGTCTCATTCTCCTTGAGTTTCTGCAACAGCTTGACACGTACAGCATTCTTCTCGTTGCTGTTTTCAGCATTCTTGTTGTAGAAGTTTTCTTTGTCCGCCTCATCCATGTTTTCACGGACATAGGTTGCCCACATGTCATCATCCAGATATGCAAACACCTCAGTAAACTTAGCATTAAACTCGTCCTGCTTATTGACCTCCTTAAGCTGGTCGACAAGTTTATACAAATCCTTGAATCCGGTTAAAAGTTTTTCGGTGGCATCATCAAAACGAGCTTTCTCGTAATTTTCCAGATACTCATAGGCCTCATCATCATCCGAAAATACCCCTGCCGAAAGGCCGTACTCTGCCATATGATCCACGAGCGAACCATCCGGATCATCATCCACTATACTCTGATATTTTTTTATAAACGCCTCTGCTTTTGACGGGTCTTTTCCAATGTCGTCATAAAGCTTCATCAACTCATCAAAGTGTTTCTGACGCTTTGCAGCGGCTTTTTCTATCTGCTCCTTTTCGTATGCTAAAATGTGCTCTTTGTCGTAAAACTGATTCTCAGCATCCTTGATACTGTTCTGTTCATCCTCTCGCTCATAACCGGTACGAATTCCAAATGTCTGTTTGAATCCACCTGCAGCAATGGACCTGTATTTATCAAGAACATTTTCCCTGCTCAAATCTTCTCCGACGTTTCGATTTGCCCACTCCTCCATCTCGGTTGCGCGGGATTCGTGTTTCTCAACACCCTCCTCGGTAGCAATTTTCACATCGTAATAATCAGGAGAATTGCGGAATGCTTCTATTTCATTCTGCATTGTTCTGGCTGTGTTTTGCATGTTGATAAACACAGCACCGTAATCATCCTTGATTCCCTCAAGAACACCTGCCGCAGCATCCGCATAGCTGTTTTCTTTTGTTGTTCCTGCCTTAGGAAAAGTAGCCCTTAAAGTCTTTCCGTTATCGGTTTTATCAAGTGCATCCTGCAACTTGGTAAGTCTGTCGTCCAAATCGTCAAGATTCTTTCCCTGGCCTTCAGTTTGCTCAAGCAAATCTTCCGTGCTTCCGATGTTATGCTCCTGCAGAGACATTTCCAAAAGCTTTGATTTTCTTTGATTCAAAAAGGACGTAGTGAGGCTCTGGTTTGAAATATGCCATCCTTTTGCTGAGAAGAGCTTTCCCCCCTCTTTTTTTGCATCTGCCTCGTAGAAAACATCGGCCACTGTTGCAGATATTTTTCTGTAATAAAGTGTCTTTTGCCAGTCAAAAAGTTCTGACTTGGATTCTATGAGAGCCTCCAGCGAAACTCCAAGCTTCGCCCCCATTTCCATATGGGCTCCATCCAATGTAGGCGGTGCAAAATTAAGACCGTTTTCTCCTATGGTACCTATCTGAAGGTTGGTAAGGCTTGCAGTGGCAAATTTATTCTCTCCTCCTGAGAGTATACCGCAGAGTTTAGCACTTCCCGCCACCTCTCCGACGACTGCCATAAGATCATTTCCTATTTCTGTACCCAAACCTACCTTTATGCTTGCAAAGCCGTAGGCGTCCACTCCGACATCAACTTTTATCGGGTCTCCAACATCACCCGGAAGGAGTTTCAATCTTCCGCCAAATGAAAGACGATAGGCCGGCTCAAGGAAAAGATATACACTGAATCCCTCAATAGGCTTAAACTCGGCTTTGATTCTTTTTCCGCCTTCATCTCCGCCTTTATCGTCATCTTCCTCTTTTTCTTCATCTCCACCTGGGAATATTGCTTCAAGTTTTTCCCCTGCCGTATCCTCCAAATTTGTCATGGCTTTAAGAACCAATTCCACAGCATCTTCTATAGGTTGTGTATTGATTCCGAAAAATTTAGCAATTTTAAGAAATGCAGCTGCATTGGAGATGACTGCCATTGCCCACTCCAGCTTTTCTGCTGCAGCTTCCTCTTTTTCCTTGGCGTAGTCTCCGACTTCGTCCCACACTTCACCCGGGAGTGCTTTCAATTCATCTATTGCATCATCTTTTACATTTACGGCTTCTTTTTTAACATTCTGCTTGAAGTTGTTCCAGAATTCTGTTTTGAACTTGCCTGTTGCAGATGCCGGATCCTTTAAAAGGTCATCTATTGTTATGCCCGCTCTTGCGGCTTCAAACGATTCCTTTATTATACCGGTGGCTTTTTCTTCAAGATAATTTTTGGCTTGATCTTTCTTTTTGTCGACGAAGTCCGAAGCTTTTTCTTTGATTTCACCTAAGAAGCCCTGGTCTTCTTCATTCTCGTCCTCGTTTTTTTCTTCACCATCATTCTCTTCTTCGTCTTCCTCAGAGTTTAATAGATCCGTTTCCTTCTCAACGCCGAAACCTTTGAAGCCTTCTTTTTTTTCTTTATCTTTAGGCGCATTTTCGCTTGTAGGCTTGTTTTCCTCCTGCGACTGCGTGTTTTCATCAGTCACCGGTTCCGGCGCATTGCTCTCCGACTCAGCGGCCCTGCGCTCTGCTGCCTTTCTCGCAAGTGCTGCTCCGATTTTATCTTTGTTACCGACAGCCATACCGTCTTCCGTGATAACAACATCAGCCGGTACACGTCCCTTGTCCGTGATGACTTCTCCACCTGCCGTGGACGCTATCATATCGTCATTAAAGAAGCCCGCATTTGCCAAAAACAGATATCCGTTCTTAAAAGGGAACGCAAACGTACTGCTAAGTACACCTTCAACGGACAAATCGCTCGAATCCTTTGTGTCGTCATCCCTTAAGAGCAGCTGGTCTATTGGAGCCTCAACGACAAAGCCTGCTTTCTTAGGCGCCATAATGAGTCTACCACCCTGTCCAATCGCCTCTTTAGGGCCGTTTTCTTCAGCCTCTTCTATGGTTATTGAACAAGATGTCAGCTCAAGCTGGGCACCATTAAATAACGGTATCATTTGATTTACCGTCAGCATGTGTGGCGCAAGCAGCTTTTTCTCAAGCTCAACACCATTTATAGTGAATTTAAAATCATCTTCCTGGGATATTCCTTCGAGAAGACCAATACAATCGTCTTCGTCAAAGACGAAACCATTCTCAAAATCGATTTCTTTCGGAGCAGGATTGACCCCTTTTCCGGACTTTTTCTTTTCCTTAGAAGCACTTGTCTTATCATTAGCCATAGTAAAACCCCCCGTTTGATTTTGGGCTAAATCGACACATCATAGGAACTCCTTTATTTTATCACGTAATGGGGGGTTCCCGCCACCCCTGTATCAAATTCGTCTTTTATTTTTTATTATGGTTATTCCCCTTCAATAGTGTGTTTTTGTTATTTACAAAAAGCTCGTTGTGATATAATCAGAAAAAGACTAAGCTGAATCTGAATAAAATAAATGACTTTAAAGTAGGTTTCACCGATAAAGACGGCTATTTCGGAATTGCAGACTGGTCAAATTCAAAGAATTAAACACTTCAAGGAAGACAGACTAAAAAATGGCAGATAAACAGATTACAGATTTAGATGTGCTATTCTCGGCAATAGCAATTAAAATGAACGCTTTTCTTATGAATCCTGTGGCAAGAGGCGGAAACCTTGGAGCAATATATCCGGCCATTGAGCAGATAGTAGGTGACATTCGCTCAAAGACAGAGGGTTCTTCGATTCATGAAACCGAAGACAAGATTGCCCTTACCATGATGGCACTCATAAAAGATGGTTTTATCCACAGCAATGAACTCACAGTCCACCTATTTTTTTCATTGATAAAATGGGATGCTCTGTCTGATGGCACGTTGGAAAAACTCGCTGAGGATATCTACGAATTTGTCACAGCCAGCTCTTTGGACGATGAAAAGAGATCGGACAACAAGTACGGAAAGTTGTTTTATTATCCGATTATCATGTTGGAGGAGACATTGTCTGCTTCTTCAAACTGCGAGAAGCGCACAGAACTCATCAAATATCTTAAAGAGACGAAGAATTTTGATGGCATCATCAAATACGATGAGATAGCCGGTATCTATGAGGCTAACAAGGACAGTGATATAAAAAGCCTTATGGCTGAGAACGTCGCTCACCACATTGAAGAGTACAAGAGTATGAACCGCCTGTCTTCCTTTGAGCGCGTAAAGATAACATGCCCGGAATGCGGAAGTGAAGACATAGCAAATGCACCGGAGAAGAAGTTTTTCCTCGGCAAAAAGAAGCCTAAAACCTTCAAGTGCAATTCCTGCGGATATTCATGGTAGAACCGGGCATACACGGTGGCCAAACCTGGAATTTTACGTGTCAATTCTAGAAAACTTCAAAATATCTGAATTATAAAACTTACTGCTAGAAAAGGAAAAAACGTTTTCTGACAGTAATAATTTGGGCAAATTGGCCCCATCCTAGAACATTTGATTCGTTTCCCCTCTAGCAATTACATGTAAATATCATAAAAAACGCGATTTGGCACGTAATTTGAAGCTAATTTCAAGTATAAGCTACTGTAATAATAGAGCTTTTTTGTCTGTAGCAGTAGTAGTGACAAACAAACGTATTTTCGTTACACGTCGAAATGAAATTTCTACAATATCACGTGTAAGCAATCCCTCTAGTAAACAATACCAGAGCGGTAAAACGCCAAACTATCCTATTCTTCCTCTAGATTTGCATCTGTCCATTTCCAGTAAACCGTGCTATAATACGTTACACATAACTATTCACAAAACCGCGGCAACATTTTTTATATAAAACTAGAAACGGTTCTTATAGATGTGATTGTCCAGGCATTTTATCAGAAAGAGGTACACAATGATAAACGGCATCAGTGGTTTTGGATCTTCAGGTTACAACAATATCAGCGGAAGCTCATTTGGAATTGGTGGAGCATCTCCGACTGATGATGTAAAAGGAATCGGAAATACAAATAACGAAGCTGCTTCGGGAGTGGCGGGCGAATGCCAGACCTGTAAGAACAGGAAATATCAGGACGGTTCAGACGAAAACGTATCCTTTAAATCTGCTGCTCATATTTCTCCGAGTGCATCGGCAGCAACTGTAATGGGCCATGAGAAAGAGCATGTTGCAAATGCTTACACAAAGGCTGCGCAGAATAACGGAAAAGTCATCTCTGCGGGAGTTACTCTTCACATGGCAAGATGTCCGGAGTGCGGAAGGACTTATGTTTCCGGAGGTGTTACAAGAACACTCATCAAATACAACAAAGATGATGAAAGTCCTTATGCAAAAATGAAAAAAGCTGAAGACGCTGATAGTTATACCGGATTATATTTCGACACCGAGTCTTAAGCAAAGGATTTATCAATGAACAGAAAAATTAATGAGATTAAAAGAATAGCCCGAGGAAACCTTACTACCAGATATAAGATTCCGATGATGGCTATTCTTTTTGCGTATTTATTGGGCGGAATAATAAACATGCCTTTTTCGGAATCGTTTAACAACACACAGACAACAGGAAATGCCACGATTTATCTTTTGGCATCAATCCTCATCTCTCTGTTGATGTCTATTCTCATCTGCGGTCAGGTATTTATCCACCTGACTTTGGCAAGATTGGGGCAACCTAAGTTTTCGGATATATTTATCTATTTCAAAAATCAGCCGGACAGATACATCATCGGAGCATTGATTTATTTTGCTATTATGCTTTCAGCCGGATTGCCATTCTATTTACTGTCACTGATTTCTGACTATGTATTTGCAAACTCACTTGAAATTCTTTTGACAGTTAATATAATTCTTTTGGTTTTGTCCATGGTTGCATGCTTTGTGGCATACGTAAGCCTAACGCTGTTTCCGTTTTATTTGGTAGACAGGCAGGAAGAGGGTGTAATCGCCTGCTGCAGAATTGCCAGACAGAAAGCCAAAGGACAGATGAAGCGCATGTTACTTACTCACCTTTCGTTTATCGGATGGAGCATTTTGGGAGGCCTTTCATTTGGAATAGGTTTTGTGTGGGTTATTCCTTATTATACCCAGACTCTTACGGTACTTTATCTCGACATCTCGGGTGAACTTTCAACCATTGAATATCAAAAAATAAAACCTGAAAACGTAGAAAAAAGGGAAGCCACAGTTTAGTGGTTTCCCTTTTCTTGTTTGCCTGGATTCGTCGCCTTGTCCGATTCGAATTATTCAACATTCTTCAAAGCCTGATCCATAGGTATATTTCTTATTCTTCTGTAGTCAAGCAACATTACAAATACATAAGCCACTATGACTATCAACACTATCCATATAATGGTAGACGTCGGAACCGAGGCCGGAAGCCATCCGTCCATCTGCCAAAGGATGATTGTCCAAACAAGTGTGAGCGCGTACTTTGAAAGATACGCACTGATTATCGCCTCTATCACGACTGCTATTGTAGTCGGTGTCAGGTAAAGCGATGATATCTCGTTGTTTAAATATCCGAGTATTTTTACCATGGATATGGAATTCTCATTTTTCTCGATAATGGTCTTTGTGAGTAGGTAAATGAGAATTGCGGCGAAAGCCAAACAAACCACCTTGAAATAATCCATATACGATCCCATGGAGTGATCAAGCTGCCTTGATACCTTTGTGAGATCCTCCTCTGTAATGGTCATCGCTATGTATTTTCCTTCAATATTCGTTATTTCTTTGTTTGATAAATAGCCGGAAAATGAATCCTCATCATAATCAAACACTTCATTAAAAGCTTCATTTGACAGGAAAACTGCGATTCCGCCCATGTACTCTATCTCTCCGGCGACCACAAATTCATATACATCGTCTGAATACTTTTCCTGTAACACAACTGTATCGCCATCACTAAGTCCGAATTTATCCTTGTAGGCGCTGGATACAACCACTTCATTTCCGGAAATATCATCAGGAATATCAATGTATTTGCTGTCCTTTTCCACTCCGTACACGCTTACCGCCTCATCCGGATGCACTCCCCCTGTCTCCTTCAGCTCTGTCATGGAAAACTTTTCAGCCCCTGCGACATCCGTTTCTATGGTCTCACCCATCTCGTTTGTGGAAGACTTAAGAATATACTGGTACTTCGCAAACATATCATCCGTGATATGTTCCTGATAACTCTTCAGAGTCGATGGTAATCCGAATGCAAAGGTGGTCAAAAATACGACGAAAAAGATTCCCAAAAACAGCACCACATAACTTGGTATGTTTTGAAGCAATATTCTGAGACGAAATCTGTTTAAAAATTTAAATCTCGGAAGTCGTATAGCCTTCTTTCTTTTCACCGTCTTTAAATCACGTCTTATAAACCTGAGTGGTGAAAGCCTCAGCATGTAGTTTATTACAATAAGGTTTATGAGAATCATCAATATGACCGGAACTACCGTGGTTTTGAAAAATGCCTCATAAACAACATATGTCTTGAATGCCGGAAGACTATAACTGTTGTAATACATGTCAGCCACTATTTTTTTAAACAGGGTATAACCAAGCACATTTCCTACTATCGCACCCGCAATAGTGACTAAAATCGGCATAGCCATGTAGTGTCTTACAAGCTCTCCCTTGGTGTATCCGGATGCTCTCAAGGTTCCTATTACCGTTGATTCCTTTGTTATTGTGCCGCTTATCGTAACAGCAAACACGAAGCCCATGATTATCACAAGAATATATAAAAGTACTCCGCCCATGGTTTTATCTTTGCCCATGTCATCGGGAGCAAAATTCACTGCCTGGTTTGCGTAGCGCGGAACATAGTCCTCCAAAGAAGCTCCGTGCATGATTGTCTGCGTCAAAAGAGCCTTCATAAAATTATCGGAGAGTTTCTTTTGCTCACTGTCATTTGAATAATCATCATCATACTTCCACGCATAGCAATAATGTATGGTTGCATCCACGTCATCCCAATCCTCATCGGTAATCATGGCCACATCAAATGATAAGGCATCAAACATCAGGTCTGTGTTGCTTTCGTGAAGAGTAGAATAATTCACGTACGCAAGAAGTCCAACTATCTCGTAGCTTTCTCCGGCAACGGTGATTTCATCTCCGATTTTCAAATCGTTGTTTTCGGCATGCATTCTGTCGATGGCAATCTCCCCGCTTTTCTGCGGCGCGTTTCCCTCAATAAAGCTTGCGTGGTTCAATTCGTTGGAAGCTTTAAACAGACGCACCTTTCCATCGTTGCTTCCGTCGTTGTCGTTGTCCTCTGTCGCATCCCTGTAATAGTTTTCATACAAGGTTACCGGCGCCACCTCAAATTCGTCGTCTTCATCCTCGTCTTCAAATGCCAATTCACCGGATGATATATCATCCAGGAGTTCTTCGTCTGCCTCATCCTTCAGTTCAAAGTGACCATCCTCAAGAGCATTTTCCTCAACGCTGTTAGCGACAGCCTCAAGCATGCTGTGGTTTGCAACATACATTCCCGATACAAAGCCGATTGATCCGACAAGGAGCAGAAAAATAACCAGATACTTGTGCCATTCTCCTTTTATTTCCCGTAAAACTCTCCTTCTGAGAGGGTTTGTCAATTTCTTTTTCATATCCAAATATCCTCTCTGTTACCAGTCAAGTTCCACTGCCGAAATCTTGTTTTCATTGACATCGTTTTGTCTTATCACTCCGTCTCTGAGCTTTATCACATGGTCGGCCATCTTTCGTATTTCCTCGTTGTGAGTGACCATAACGACGGAGTTTCCGTACTTCTGATTTACGTCCTCTATAAGCTTAAGTATTTCCTTTGAAGTCTTGTAGTCAAGCGCTCCTGTCGGCTCGTCGCAAAGCAGAATATCCGGATTTTTGACGATTGCACGTCCTATCGAAACTCTCTGCTGCTGTCCGCCGGAAAGCTGGTTT
This sequence comes from Lachnospiraceae bacterium, assembly GCA_024692885.1. Lineage (GTDB taxonomy): Bacteria > Bacillota > Clostridia > Lachnospirales > Lachnospiraceae > JAILHT01. The sequence continues at coordinate 16,158 of JAILLZ010000123.1, forward strand.
GGCAATTTATAGCGATGCTCAAAAAGCCCAAGTGTATTCAATAAATCGTCTATTTCAAGCGGATTGTCGGAAAGATATGCTCCGACTTCGATGTTTTCTTTAACGTTTAGATTTGGAATAAGATTGTACATCTGAAATACGTAACCCAAATGTTTTCTTCTGTACAAAGTGAGTTCTTTTTCGCCCATTTCCTCGAGCTTATCACCGTTTATGGAAATGTAGCCCGAATCCGGATTGTCGATTCCACCGATGATATTTAAAAGAGTCGATTTTCCCGATCCTGATGGTCCGAGCAAAACACAAAACTCTCCTTTTGCCACGGAAAAATCAATTCCCTTAAGAACTTCCTGCCTTGTATCTCCACTTCCGAAGCCCTTTTTCAAGTTGGAGATTTTCAAAAACTTTCTCTCATGTTCTGTCATCTTTTTATATTTCCTTCCTAGTTAGGTACTTCTAACTTCTGTTCAATATAGCACACTGATTTTGTAGATGCAAGCATACACTTACACTAGGGGCTTACAACAATTATCTTATGAATAAAAAAAAGCCCCTCCGACGGTGGTATCCACACATCGAAAGGACTCCTCAATCTTATTTAGTTCTCGTCATCTGCCCATGCGCACGCGCATTTGACAGCTCTCTTCCAACCTTTTTTCTTTGTCTCGCGGTCTTCCTCAGTCATCTTAGGTTTGAACTTTCTCTCCACATGCTGGTTCTCTTTAAGCTCATCGAGTGATGACCAGAATCCTGTCGCAAGTCCGGCAAAATATGCTGCACCCAAGGCTGTGGTCTCCACGCAGATAGGTCTCTCAACAGGCACTCCTGAGATATCTGACTGGAACTGCAAAAGAAGATTGTTTGCACTTGCTCCGCCGTCAACTCTCATTGGCTCTTTTTCTTTGAGACCCATATCAGCTGTCATTGCCTCAAGCACGTCATTTGCCTGATATGCAATGGATTCAAGGGTGGCTCTTATGATGTGATACTTGTTCACACCTCTTGTGATTCCAACTATTGTTCCACGAGCGTACTGATTCCAATATGGAGCACCCAGACCTGTAAAAGCAGGTACAACATAGCATCCGTTGGTATCTTTAACCTTGTTTGCCATGTATTCGCAATCTGCCGAGGTGTCGATGAATTTCATCTCATCGCGAAGCCACTGTATTGATGCACCGGCTATAAATACAGATCCCTCAAGGGCGTAGTTTACTTTTCCGTTAAGTCCCCATGCGATTGTGGTAACAAGTCCGTTCTTTGACTCAACAGGCTCTTCTCCGGTGTTCATGAGAAGGAAGCATCCTGTTCCGTATGTATTCTTGGATTCTCCTTTGTTGAAGCATCCCTGTCCGAAAAGTGCCGACTGCTGATCTCCTGCTGCACCGGCAATCGGAATCGGTGCCCCGAAAAGAACTGCTGAAGACTCTCCGTAGATTTCGCTGCTAGGCTTTGGTGTAGGAAGCATTTCCCTTGGTATATCAAGTTTCTCGAGTATTCCGTCATCCCAGTCGAGAGTGTGGATGTTGAACATCATAGTTCTTGATGCATTGGAATAATCGGTAACGTGAACCGCTCCCTGTGTAAGTTTCCAGATGAGCCATGTCTCTATGGTTCCGAAAAGAAGTTTTCCTTCTTTTGCTCTTCTGCGTGCTTCAGGGTATTTATCCAATATCCATTTAAGTTTTGTTGCTGAAAAATATGCGTCGATTACAAGACCTGTTTTTCTTCTGAAACTGTCTGTATAACCTTCTTCGATGAGTTTGTCCGCAATCTCCGAGGTTCTTCTGCACTGCCATACAATTGCCTTGCAGATAGGTTTTCCCGTTTTCTTATCCCATACGACTACGGTCTCTCTCTGATTTGTGATACCGATGGCCTGTATATCTGCTGCTGTAGCTCCCACATTTGCCATGGCTTCCTTAGCCACCTCAAGCTGTGTTGCCCATATTTCTTCCGCATCATGCTCAACCCAGCCCGGCTTTGGAAAAAACTGAGTAAACTCCTTCTGAGCCATACTGCAGATATTTCCATCGTGATCAAAAAGAATGCATCTGTTGCTGGTTGTACCTGCGTCAAATGCCATAATGTATTTCTTCATTTGTAAAACCCCCATAAAACCTTTTATACTACTTCTTCCGATTATGCTTAACCGTTCAAAATCAGAATTTACATAACAATATT
>JAILLZ010000129.1 GCA_024692885.1 Lachnospiraceae bacterium
GGGCGATGATTTTGAATATGAATCAATCCGCGTAGAATATAAGAAAGCAGCAGTTTTGGGAGACGTTTTTTATCCTCGTATTTCCCGTGAAGAAAATAAAACAGTAGTTTTACTTGCAAATGAAGCGGGAGACGCGTATGCTGTTGTGGAGTTTTTTCATTAAACTTAAATTATGAAAATCTGATAATTATTGATTAAATTATTCGCTCATTATCAGATGCATGTTACTGGAAAACGGAATAACACTTAGAAAAGGAATTAAAATGAAATTAGGAGAAATACAGACACTTACAGTCGCAAAGAAAGTAGATTTCGGAGTATATCTTTTTGACGGAGTAAATCCGGACGAGAAGGTTCTTCTGCCTGCAAAACAGGTTCCGGAAGGAACAAAGCAGGGAGATAAGATTGAGGTCTTTTTGTACAAAGATTCTGAGGACAGACTCATCGCTACCACCAACAAGCCAATGCTTGTAAACGGAAGCTTTGCTCCTCTTAAAGTGAAGGATTTCAACAAGATTGGAGCCTTTCTTGACTGGGGATTGGAAAAGGATCTTTTCCTTCCATACAAAGAGATGGTGGGACATATCGAGGTCGGCGAGGAAATCCTTGTAAGAATGTACATCGACAAGAGCGAGAGACTCTGTGCCAGCATGAAGGGACTTTATCATCTGCTTTCAACGGATGCGCCTTATGAAAAAGGTGAAACAGTAACCGGAAGAGTCTACGAATTCAGTGATAACTTCGGTACATTTGTGGCTGTGGATGACAAGTATTCCGGAAGAATACCTAAATACGAAGACACAAAGAATATGAAGATCGGTCAGGTCATCGAGGCAAAGGTTTCCGATGTTAAGGCAGACGGAAAACTAGATCTCACTATCAGGGAGGCTGCCTACATTCAGATGGATGAAGATGCCGAAGCACTCATGCAGCTCATAGAAGAGTACGGCGGAGTTTTGCCTTTCACAGAGAAAGCTTCTCCTGAAGTAATAAAAAGAGAGACAGGACTTAGCAAAAATGCCTTCAAGCGTGCCCTTGGAAGGCTGTACAAAGAGAGAAAAGTCCTTATCACCGAAACTTCTATACGTAAGGCATAAACGGAGAAAGAAACTGCGAAAAGCAGTTCTATATAAAAGTTTAAGGGAGGATGAATTATGAAATATTCTATCGAAGGCGAACCGTTACCGGTTGTTGTCTGCAATCTTGAAGGGGGAGAGTCTTTAATAACAGAAGGCGGCGCTATGTCATGGATGACACCGAACATGAAGATGGAAACAACTTCAAACGGTGGAGTCGGAAAAATGCTCGGACGTGCATTTTCCGGAGAAAAAATGTTCCAGAACAGATACACCGCAGCCGGTGGAGAGGGAATGATAGCATTCGCTTCAAGTTTCCCTGGCTCAATACGTGCATTTGAAATTGGACCGGGACAGGAAATCGTAGCTCAGAAGAGCGCGTTTCTTGCAGCTGAAGAGGGAGTTGAACTTTCTGTTTTCTTCCAGAAAAAGGTCGGTTCAGGATTCTTCGGAGGCGAAGGTTTCATCATGCAGAGACTTTCAGGAAACGGACTTGCATTCCTTGAGTTCGACGGACATGTTATGGAGTATGACCTTGAAGCCGGAGAAAAAATGGTTATAGACACAGGATACCTTGCAGCTATGTCATCTTCATGTTCAATAGATATCCAGACAGTTCCCGGAGTAAAGAACATGCTCTTCGGAGGCGAGGGACTTTTCAATACTGTTCTCACCGGACCGGGACATGTATGGCTTCAGACAATGCCTGTACCACAGCTTGCCGGAGTGCTTGGCAGATACATTCCAAGCGGAAACTAAAAGTGCGTAATTAAGTAATATCTTTATTTAAGAAATATCGATATATTACTGTTATAAGAATATCTAATGCAAAAAGAGGACATGAGAATCATCTCGTGTCCTCTTTTCGTTTTTGTTCGCCCGAAGGCGCCTGCCTCTTATACGGAAACATCAAAGTTTACTCCTAAATTAGGATTGACCGACTGTTCCATGGCTTTTACCATCTCAGCACCCATCGTTTCCGTGAGATCGAGCTGCTTGCTCAGCATCAAAACACCGACATCGTTCTGCACGCTACCGGATGCCTGAACACTACTGAGGGCAGTGCTTAAAGAAGCAATATCCATCATGGCAATCCCACCTTTCTTACAACAGTGCGTTGTTTAATGGATAAACGTATTATTACACGATTTAGCGGTAAAAACAAGATATTAATAGTACTTATATACTATATCATGTTGTTGACCAAAAATCATATATTTGTTATAATTTTTACGGTAATTTGTAACAAAACTGTAACAAATGAAATTCGGGGGACATAAAAAAATGAATTTCAATCGCAAAATAAAAAGAACAATATGTGGACTTGCAGTAGCTTCATGTGTGACAGTGACAGCAGCAGTTCCAACATATGCATCCACTACCGCAGGTATAACAAGCGTTGTGTCAGATGCAATAAGTGAAGAAGCCGGTGTTCAGAATGAGCAGGTTGCCCTTTCGGGAATATCACTTGCTTTATCAACAGCCATCACAGATGCTGAGAATGATGCTGAACAGCAGATAGCTATTGAAAAAAGAGAAGAGGCCAGAGTTCAGGCAGAGTATGATTGCCTTGCCATCGCTCAGGTAGAAGGTTATGTAAACGTAAGAGACCAGGCCAGTGAAGAGGGCGAGGTCGTTGGAAAACTTTATAACAACTCAGCCGCTACAGTTGAAGCGACAGAGGGAGATTGGTACAAAATCACATCCGGAAATGTTACCGGATATGTTAAATCACAGTATGTTGTAACAGGAGACAGAGAATTGGCCGCAAAGGTTGGTTCAAGAATCGCCACAGTTACAACAGAAACACTTTTCGTTCGTACAGAAGCATCTACAGATTCCGATGTTCTCGGAATGGTTCCAAATGAGGACAAACTTACTGTAGTTGATGAAAGCCTTGACGGATGGGTTAAGGTTTCCATCGAGGAAGGTGAGGGATACGTTTCAAAAGACTACGTATCGCTTTCTACTGAGTATGTAAAAGCAGAGTCAAAAGCTGAAGAGGAAGCAAGACTTGCAAAAGAAGAGGCAGAGAGACAGGCAGCAAATGCAGCGGCAGCCGCAGCAACAAGCAAGAAGTCTTCAAGCGGTTCTTCATCATATTCAGCTCCTTCAGGAAGCGGCGGATCAGCAGTTGCAAGCTATGCTTGCCAGTTCGTTGGAAATCCATACGTATACGGTGGATCAAGCCTTACAAACGGAACAGACTGTTCAGGATTCGTAATGAGCGTATACGCAGCATTCGGAGTAAGCCTTCCACATTCATCAGGAGCACTTCAGGGAGTTGGATACGGAGTAAGCCTTGATCAGATTCAGCCTGGTGACATCGTATGCTACAGTGGACACGTAGGAATCTACGTTGGAAACAACACACTCGTACATGCCAGCACAGCTGCAACAGGAATCAAGTACACATCACCAATCACATACAAGAACATCATAACTGTAAGAAGAATCTTCTAATTGGTGGATAAATAAAACTAAACTATAAACCCGTTCAAGAATGTCGTAGTTGATATTTTTGGACGGGTTTTTAGGTTGTGTTACGTGAAATGCTCCATTAATGCGGTAAAGTGCTTTTTCACCCCAAAAACAATGGTAAATTATTCCTAAAAACCCCCTCCAACCCCAAAAATAGCAACATGCACAAAAAGAATACACACTTGAAAAAACACTCCATCTCATGACGTGAAACATTGCAAAGTTATCCACAATGAGACAACGAAAAAATGGGTTTTGCACAAAGTTATCCACATTATCCACAGAAAAAAGGAAAAAAATTGATAAATGTTTCACGAAGAAGCAAACATTTGTTTTGTGAAAAAATTATGAACTTTTTATAAACTAAAAAAAGATATTGACGTGAAGTGGCAAAAATGCATGGTTTTTGGTATACTACGGTTCGTGTAAAAAGGGAGATAAACAATGAAGAAATTCTTATATAACAGACCTGTTTGGTTGGATTATGTACTTATAATAGTAGGAACACTTATCATGGCGATAGGTATCAAAGATATCTACGATCCTATCGGACTTGTTACGGGTGGATTTACCGGACTTGCAATCATAATCAAGGCTGCAACCGGTGGAGTTATCGAAGGTGGTATTCCACTTTGGCTCACAAACCTTGTATTGAACGTTCCTGTTTTTCTTTGTGCATTAAAGATAAAAGGAAAGTCATTTATAGGAAGAACACTTCTCGGAACGATTATGCTTTCGGCATGGCTCTATGTTATTCCTGAGTATGACCTTGCCATGGGAGATTATGTTTTGGCAGCTGTGTTCGGTGGTGTGCTTTCCGGATTCGGAACGGGACTCATTTTCCTTGCAAAGGCAACAACAGGTGGAACCGATATGGTTGCGGCACTTTTCCAGCATTATCTTCGTCATTATTCCATCGCGAAGATCATGCAGTTTGTTGACGGTATAGTCGTTCTCATCGGACTTTATGTGTTCGGACTCAAGGCGGCTCTTTACGCACTCGTTGCGATATTTGCGGTTACAAAGGTATCCGATGCCATTGTTGAAGGTTTCAAGTTTTCAAGAGCGGCATTTATCATTTCAGACAAATATGACGAGATAGCAGATCTTATTATGGAGCGACTCGACAGAGGCGTGACCGGAGTTCTTGCAAAAGGAATGTACTCTAAAGCAGACAGATGTATGCTTTACTGTGTGGTTTCCTCAAAAGAAATCGTAAAAATAAAGGATA
>JAILLZ010000102.1 GCA_024692885.1 Lachnospiraceae bacterium
GGATACACATTCTATCAGTGTGTAACACAGGGAGATATTCCTTTTGTTATGTTCTACATGGTATTTATGGCAGTGCTTATTCTTCTTGGAAACCTTATCGCAGATATCACATATGCGGTTGTTGACCCAAGAGTACGTATAAATTAGGAAAGGAGGAAGAATCATGGAAAACAACAATACAGAAAACAACGTTGAAGAAATGCATCTCGATGATGCTGCCCGTGTAAGAGTTCTTTCTCCGGGAATGATGGTCTTTAAGAGATTCATCAGAAATAAACTTGCTATAGTTGGTCTCGTGATTATAGCATTTATGTTCCTCTTTTCATTTTTGGGAGGAGTACTTTGTCCTTACTCACAGAGTCAGGTTTTCTACAGAGACGAGGAGATTTTGAAGGATTATGCCGGAGCTACAAAGATTGACCAGTATGAGATTCATGCGGTTGATGGTGTAACACTTCCTTCAGACATTTATTCAAAGACACTTATAGCTGCAAGCACAGGAAACTATGTCGTTGAGACCAGAGACGGACAGACTTTGGGACTCCTCAATGTTGGAGATAACGTATTTATTATCACAACTATTGAAGAGACAAAGAAGCTTGTAAAGAACAACGAGAATTACGATGCGGCCGTTGCAGAGGGATTAAACTACTTCAGAGACGGTGACACTGTTTACATGTTTGTAGACAACGGAACACCTATTCCTACAGTTTACACTACTACAGAGATAGCAGTGGCTAGCATGAAGTCATTTACAGCTTATGATCAGAACAGCGTTCTGACATACGATTTCTACAGAAACGCTCTTGTTGCCACAGCTTTGGGAATGGATGAGTTCGAGGCTGACGGAACAAGCTACACTGTAAAAGAAGATGTTATTTATGCAGGTTCGGAAGAGTATGCTCTTGTCTCAGACATGAATTTCAATGCTGCAAACTCCGGAGTATATCTCACACCTGAGTACAAGACAGTAGCACTCGAGGCTATTGAGGCAGGCGAGTCTGTTTTCTATTTCAATGACGAAGACGGAACCGAAGTGGAATATCAGATAGAAAACAAAAACGGTCAGTACACAATAAAGAAATACCAGACTACAAGAGTTATCGATTCATTCTCATCACCTTCAAAGGCTCACTGGGTTGGAACCGATGCAAACGGAATGGATCTTCTTGCAAGACTCATGTATGGTGGACGTATTTCACTCCTTATCGGATTTGTTGTTATTTTCATTGAGGTATTCATCGGTATGATTATCGGTGGTGTTGCCGGTTTCTTCGGAGGCTGGGTGGACAACATCCTCATGCGTCTGGTTGACGTAGTTTACTGTATTCCTACCATGCCGCTTTACCTCATACTTGGTTCCATCATGGACTACTATCAGGCGGGAGCGACCACACGTATTTACATGCTCTGCGTTATCATGGCGGTTATCGGATGGGTTGGAATTGCCCGTATCGTCAGAGGTCAGATTCTTTCTTTGAGAGAGCAGGAGTTCATGGTTGCAGCTGAAGCAACAGGAATCAGCACATACAGACGTATATTTAAGCACTTAATTCCTAACGTAGTTCCACAGCTTATCGTATTTGCAAGTATGGGACTCGGAGATGTTATCCTTGCCGAGGCAACTCTTTCTTTCCTTGGACTTGGAATTAAATACCCGGCAGCTTCATGGGGAAGTATCATTAATGCCGTAAACGATTCATATGTTATGAGAAGTTACCTTTTTGTATGGCTTCCGGCCGGATTGTTTATCTTGCTTACGGTTCTTGCCTTCAACTTTATAGGTGACGGACTTCGTGACGCATTTGATCCTAAGATGAAGAGATAGGAGAGGGAGAAATGGCAAAGAAGAGTAATTACATCTCAGCCAGAGAATCAAGACGTATCTCCAGAGAAAACAGAAAGATTACTGCTGAGATTGAGAAGAAAAGAAATAGAAAAAACATTCCGGAGAGCGAGTATGTAACTCGAATGAAGGACCCAAACAATTGCGTTGAGTTCGACAATGTTCACACATACTTCTTCACGGATATCGGTACAGTAAAGGCCGTAGACGGTGTTTCATTTGAAGTTCCTATCGGAAAAACTGTCGGAATCGTTGGAGAGTCAGGTTGCGGAAAGTCAGTTACAAGCCTTTCGCTCATGCAGCTTGTACAGCGTCCTGCAGGACAGACCGTAGAGGGAGAAATTCGTTTTAATGCCGGAGATAAGGCAATCAACGTTGTAAATGCACCTGCATCATACATGCAGAAGCTTCGTGGAAATACAATGTCCATGATATTCCAGGAGCCTATGACATCATTGAACCCGGTTTTCAGAATCGGAGATCAGGTAAATGAGGTTATTCAGCTCCATAACCCTAATATGCCTAAGGAAGATGTAAAGGCACGTACACTTGAGATGCTTCAACTTGTTGGTATAGCAAACAAGGAAGGCGTATACAAGATGTATCCGCATGAGCTTTCAGGTGGTATGAGACAGCGTGTCATGATAGCCATGGCTTTGGCATGTGACCCTAAGGTTATCATCGCCGATGAGCCTACCACAGCTCTTGACGTTACTATTCAGGCACAGATTCTTGACCTTCTTAGAAACCTTAAGGATAAGATCAACAGCTCAATCATGCTCATCACACACGACCTTGGTGTCGTAGCCGAGATGGCAGATTACGTTGTAGTTATGTATGCCGGACGTGTTGTAGAAAAAGGAACAGCCCATGAGATATTTAAGGATCCAAGACATCCTTACACCATCGGACTTATGAATTCAAAGCCTGTAGTTGGTAAGAAGACAGACAAGCTTTACAGCATTCCGGGAAATGTACCAAACCCTATCAACATGCCAAACTACTGTTACTTCAAGGACAGATGTGAGATGTGCGTAGGAAAGTGCAACGGTGAATATCCACCTGTATACAAGGTTTCACCTACACATGAGGTAAGCTGCTACAGATGTGAAGAAGGAGGTATGAACTAATGAGTTCCACAACAGAAAACGTGAACACAAACACCTCCGAAAATATCTTAGAGGTTAGACATTTAAAGAAATACTTTCCAATTAAGGGAGGATTCTTCGGCGGAGTAACGGGAAACGTTAAAGCCGTGGATGATGTTTCCTTCAGCATAAAAAAGGGTACAACCATGGGCCTCGTAGGAGAGTCAGGTTGCGGAAAGTCCACTACCGGACGTACCATTTTAAGACTTCTTGAGAAAACAGAAGGAGATGTCATTTTCAACGGAGAGGACATCAGCAAATACGATAAGAAACAGCTTAGAGAGCTCAGAACAAAGATGCAGATCATCTTCCAGGATCCGTATTCTTCACTTTCTCCAAGACTTCCTATCGGTGAAATCATTGGAGAGGCAGTTAGAGAGCACGGAATAGTTCCTACCAATGAGTATGATGATTATGTGTCAAAGATAATGAAAGAGTGTGGACTTCAGGAATATCACAAAGACAGATATCCGCATGAGTTCTCAGGTGGTCAGAGACAGAGAATTTGTATAGCGAGAGCTTTGGCACTCAAGCCTGAGTTCATCGTTTGTGACGAGCCTGTTTCAGCTCTTGATGTTTCAATTCAGGCACAGATTATCAACCTTTTAAGAGATTTGCAGAAGGACAGAGATCTCACTTACCTTTTCATTTCTCACGATTTGTCAGTAGTAGAGCATATCTCTGATACAATCGGAGTTATGTATCTCGGAAATTTGGTTGAGACGGGAAATACAGAGGATATCTTCGATAATCCTTTGCATCCATACACAAAGGCTCTGTTTTCGGCAATACCTATGCCGGATCCGGATTTGAAGAAAGAGAGAATCCTCCTTCAGGGAGATATTCCTTCACCGGCAAATCCACCTCAGGGATGTAAATTCCATACAAGATGCAGCCAGTGCATGGAGAAATGTAAGACAGAAGTTCCTGTACCAAAGGATATGGGCAACGGACACGTTGTAAGCTGTCATCTTTATCAATAGAAAACTGATATAGAATAAATTTGGCACCATTGTGAATTCGGTTAAGCGCCGGGGGCACAGTGGTGCTTTTTTATTTTTTTGTTCACTTAAATGGATTCTTGTAGTACAATGGCTCATGTTGAGGTGATATAAATGAAAAAGAAAGATGTTATACAGATAGTTATTATATTTGTAATTGCGGCCATTTTAGGTCTTTGTATAGGAAAAGGATTAAAAATCTGGCAGGAAAACAAGGCACAGGCACTTAAGGACCAGGAAGCAGGAGCAATGGTTAGGTCGTATGATGATGACGACGATGACGATGATTCAGAGGACGTGGAAACCACGGAGGAAAGTTCATCAGAAACTCAAACTACTGAAGAAAAATCGGGAAGCGTTTCAGAAGGAAACACAGAGAATTCATCAGGTACAGAGGTTGCTACTGAGTCTGAGGAAGAGCGTGTCGCAACGGATGAGGAGAAATATACATATGTTGCAATAGGAAATTCCATCACATGTAATGAATATCCTCTTTCAGTGGAGGGACTCTGGTGGTCTTCATCCGCTATGTGTGTGTCGAGTCCCAAAAAGGACTATCCGCACTTGTTCAGAAAATATCTTGATAAGAAGACTTCACTCAAAAAAGATGTGAAGCTTATGACTGTTGTATGCAAAAACTGGGAAAATGCTGTCGACAGAAATTATTATGCCGATATTATAATTGATTCACTTCCTGAGAATACGCGTGTTATCAGCCTTCAGTTGGGAGAGAATGTCACTGAGAATAAAGAGAATATAAGCGCAGAGTTTGAATATCTTTTCTCGGGTATAAGAAACAGATTCCCGGAAGCAAAAATAATGCTGTTTCAGCAGATTCTGTTTCTAGACGGACATGAAGACGTAGATGCAGCTATGTATTCTGCTGCTGAGAATAATGGAATATCCATCATCAACATAGATGCTTTCAATGAGAAATATGAGTCTGAATATAAGGCATATGAGGGCATGGAAGTCTTGGGAGACGACGGAAACACTTATGTTGTCTCAGATATTACAGTTGCCGCGCATCCAAATGATGCAGGACATGCATGCCTTGCAGAGCTTCTTGAGGCAACTTACGAGAGCATAGCAGATTAAATACTATTATGGAAAGAATTATATGAGTGAAATTATAAATTCGGGGCGCATAAAGAAGATACGAAGTCTTCTGCGTATCATCTTTGTGCTGCTCCTTATAGCCGTGGTCACAGTGCTTTTGGTGTTGTATGCACCGGACCTTTTTAAACTTTTAAAAGACGGTAACATTGAAGAGATGAGGCAGTACATTCAGGGTGCCGGAAACGAAGGAATACTTGTTATCGTAGGCCTTCAGGTATTGCAGACCATCACAATTTTTTTCCCGGGAATACCTATTTATATGTGTTCGGGAATCGTATACGGCAAGATAAAGGGAACAATAATTTGTTATCTGACATACGTCATTTCAAATGTTGTTATTTATATCATAGCAAAACGTATGAAAGAATCTGCTGAGGTGCTTTTGGACAGCAAGGCAAACCTTAGGATAGGCGCTTTGATGAGTAAAACCAAAAAGCCTGCATGGCTTATAGCACTTCTTTGTGTAGTACCGATTATTCCAAATGGAATCATTCCTTATCTGGCGGCAAACGCAAAGATAACCACAAAGCAGTTTGTAAAGGCAGTAGCTCTGGGATGCATCCCGGGAATCTTCCTTTTTGTATGCTGTGGTGAACTTTTACTTACCGAGTATTTCTGGGTAGTAATCTTAATGATGGCGCTCGCCATAGGATTCTTAATAGTTGGAATAAAGTTCAAAGACAGAATGGCAGACTGGGTAGATGCGAAGCTTGAAAGAGTTTTCAAGAACTAAATACATAAAAAAACGCTTGTGAAGTGTGTTCTTTTACCGTTATCCGGTAAAGAAACTCACATCACAGGCGCTTTTGTTTTATGCGTTGTGTTCCTGGATGAATCTTAGAAATTCATATTTCGGAATAGGTTTGCTGAGATAGTATCCCTGAATATGACCGATATCCATGTTTTTCAATGCTATAAATTGTTCTGCGGTTTCAACACCCTCTGAAACAATTTCAAGACCTAGTCCCTTAATCATTCTCATAGCTGTATCCATTATGTATTTTGCCTTGTTGCTGACAAAGTAGGAATAGGTCATGTCCTTGTCAAATTTTACTATGGCAAATGGGAAGTCAACTATGTAGTTGAGGTTCGACTGACCGGTACCAAAATCGTCAAGAGAGAAGGAAACACCGTATTCAATAAGTGTTTCCATATTCTTTATAAGAGTATCCCTTCCTCTTAGGGAAGCACTTTCGGTAATCTCAAGGTTGATAAAACGAGGATCAACATCGTATTTTTTCATTATTCTGATATAATTTGTCGCAAGGTTTTTATATACGCACTGTACGATTGAGAGGTTAACCTCTATGTATTCCAAACCGTATTTGGCAGGATTTTCATCGTGAATAAACTTGCAGACCTTTTCAAAAACGATTTCTCCGAGGTGAAGAATCATACCGTTGCTTTCAGCGGTGTGAATGAATGAGTCAGGCGGCAGGAGATTTCCTTTCCTGTCATATACTCTTACCAAGGCCTCTGCACTGGTATAGCGGCCCAACGCTGTAGAGTATATAGGCTGAAAGTATACAACTACACGGTCGGCAGCCATGGCATCTTCAAGTTCGTGCTCCATGAATTCCTCATTTCTCATTTTGTGAGCATCGAGTTCATCCACTTCATAGAAACGGTTTTTGAAGAGACCTATGTTTGTAACCCTTACATATTGAACAAGGTTTAAGAGTTCCTTTCCGCTTGAGACAATTCTCGCATTCGGAATAAAGATAAACTTTGTATAGAGGATCGTATCATCGTATTTACTAAGTGATGAATCGAACGTGTCGTTTAAAATTTGAAGTGAGTTCGAAGCGTTTTCTCTGTTTTTGGAGAGCAGGAGCACCTGCTGATCTGTAATCTTGAAAACAGATACTCCCGGTAAAAGGAAGAAATATCTTGCCATCTCCGACATGAGAATATCTTTTCCCTCTTCCTGAATGTTTCCTTCAAATCTGATATCAAAAATGACGGAGATGATGCTGAAATCAATTTCGTAATTATACAGCTCGTTTGTTGCGAGATAGTAGGCATTCTGATTGAACATTCCCGTAATATGATCCAGGTTAAACTCAGGATTCTCAAAGTGAAGATAGAGAATCAGAATTCCCACTACTGAAGCAAAACTTACAATGAGATATTCATTATTGAAAAACTGAACTATGGCGGCGGCCATCCATATGGTCATCCAGGCCTGTATGGAATGAATCTTTCTTGTGGTCAGTTTGGAACTTTTGATTACGGATGTGCTGTAAGTCATTAAAATGATGACCAGGGCGACCGCATATGTAAGGTTTGTAGCCGGTCCGTAACTGTAGAGTGCAGCCGTATCCGGATTATAATAGAAGTGGATAGGCGCAATAAGAATTCCGATATCCGCAATGGATACCAGAGCTATAACATATTTTGCATGATAAATATAAATCTTAAACTGAGGATATAATTCCCTCAAAACATAGAGAAATCCAAACATTGCCACCAGTGTAAGAGATACAAGGTAGAGTCTGGAAATTACTGTGATAAAGTTTTGATTCCATGCGCCCATGTTTTCTATGGATATTACGGAAAGCATATCCAAGATAACGCAAATGAACGTCACGAAAAAAACATGCAAAAAACTAGATTCCGATAACAATCTTAGACGACGCTTACTCATGTAAAAAAACAACATCAAAAACATGAGCGCCAGTCCGCAACACTGTGTTAATATATTCATAAAACCCTCTCTTGATTTAACATCGTTTTAATTATAACATTTTAGGGTCTTTTTTTGTATTTATTTTTGATTGGAGTTTCGATTTGAATAAACATAGATATATATTCTCGATTATAGTCGGAATAATGATATTAATTTTCGCTGTTTTTATCTCGGGAAAAGGTGGCAATGAAACAAATAATGTGGAGGCTACAGGGGAAATTGCACCATCGGGGGAAAGCGTTTCCGGGGGCGTATATTATGAAGTTCCGGTAGTTTCATCGGGACTTAACAAAGTGGTTTTTGGTCTGCTTTCGGATGAGACAGTTTTCTTAAATCTCAAAACGGCTTACGAGGGTGAGATAGACTGGCTTGCAAAAGAAAACCCTGAGGATTCTGTATATACGTTTTTGCAGGGACCGAGAGCTTATTCCACTGGAGTAACCTGGGGCGGAGAGTGGTGCATGTTTTCACTCAGGGGAAACTCTTTCGGAAGCTTTGGATGCGGACTCTGTTGTATGGCAAACATTTACGACAGCATGTCACCTTATGAGGTGGATCCGCTTCAGATGTATGAGTATGCCAAGGTGGCCTCGAATTATTCACCTACGTCAAAGACAGGCGCCATCGGTTGGACGGACATGTGGAAGACACTGAAAACATGCGGAATAGATGTGAGACTGGCAAACAAACCTGAGACTTACGAGGAATTCAGGGAGGATATGAAAAACTCGGTAAGTATGGTGGCTGTTGTATCCAGCACTTACAGCAAAGAATTCTGGACTGATACTTCGGGACATTACATAAACATTTGGCTGTACAATGAGGAAGATGAGACAGTGTTTTTGGCGGAACCGGGTGATCCGGAAAACAACAGAACCCGAATCCCTTTGGTATATGTTTACAACGCGTTAAAACTCTCAAGCAATTATCAATACTTGAGGGCAGTGGAGTACGACGAAAAGAAGAATGAATGGAAGGGTGACGGTATGGAAGCCGTTTGGAACAGTCCATAAAATGAGGAGTGCCCCGATATCCTTTCGGATAACGGGGCTATTATGAAAAAATATAAATAAAAACATGAGTCTATTTTATTTTGATCACGTTCGTTTTCTCTATGTTGATATATGTATTTTAACAACCAAATATGAACAAACTATGAACAAATTAATAACACATTGTTAATATGTACAAAAATATTTAAAAAATATGCATTCTATTGTTAAAAATATACAAAACATTTGCTTTAGTGCAGATGACGTATAGGCTTGAAGTACTAAGAGTTTCATGCTATAATACAACTAACTATAAACAGACACGGATGTCGATTTATTTTTGACGATCAAAGGAGTGATGACTATGGCATTATCAGTATCAGGTTATTCAAATACCATTAGTTCATTATTTTCTAACTTATCGACGAGTAGTAAATCCTCATCAGCATCTTCCGATATGTTGAGCATCAACTACTCGGATTATGCTTCGATAAAAAGTGGATCTTACTATAAACTCCTTAAGCAGTATTATGCAAGCGATGCATCGTCAACAACAACGGACGGCTCCACCACCAAGAAAGCCACAAATGAGCAGATTCAGACATCTGCATCGTCGCTCTCGAAGGCTACGGACAAGTTGATGGCTACCGGAGACAAGTCGTTGTTTAAGGAAGTTACCAAGAAAGATAAGGACGGAAATGAGACTACAGGGTATGATGTAGACAAGATAGCTTCAGCTATTCAGAGTTTTGTCGACGCATACAATGATATGGTTGATAAAGCAGGAAGCTCATCTGCAAGCGGTATTACTACCGCGGCAGCTTCCATGGTGAACTATTCCACGGTAAACAGCAGATTACTTGACAGTATCGGCATTACCATCGATTCGGATAACAAATTATCCTTCGATAAGGATGAGTTCGAAAAAGCGGATATGTCTACCGTAAAATCACTTTTCCAGGGAAGAGGATCTTACGGATACACAGTGGGAGTTCAGGCATCAATGATTAATTATGCTGCAGAGTCCCAAAGCAAGATGACATATTCAAAGGGTGGCACATACAACTACAGTGGTTCTTCGAACAACATGTACAGTGCAAGCATCTGATTGAAACTATATAATGAAGTTAGAGGAAGGCTTGTTTTAGCCTTCCTTTTTTATGCTTTTGCGTGAATTGTGGTTTCTTATTTGTACATTATTGTACA
>JAILLZ010000137.1 GCA_024692885.1 Lachnospiraceae bacterium
CTATTCGGGAACACCTTTCATACCGCGTTACATTCACACTCAGTCAGACATGGAGGAACGCGAGGTTATAGAGGAGTGGCTCAGCGGAAAACGCGGTCAGAAGGTCAGCATTGTGAGTCCTAAGAGAGGACAAAAGGAAAAACTTGTAGACCTCGCCAAGAAAAATGCAGCCATGGTTTTGAGCAACGACAGAGAGAGGTTGAAGCGCGAAGAGGGACGAACCATCGGAGCCATGAAGGAGATAGAGGCATTGCTTGGCGCCGAGGGAATAAACAGAGTCGAAGCCTTTGATATCTCGCATATCAGTGGATTCATGAGCGTTGGTTCCATGGTGGTTTACGAAAAAGGAAAACCTTGCCGTTCGGATTACAGAAAATTCAGGTTGAAAACAATAGAAGGGCCGGACGACTATGCGTCAATGCATGAGGTGCTCACAAGAAGATTCATGCACGGCATTAAAGAACTTGAAGAGACGGATGGAAACGAGGATGATTTCAAATACGGAAGTTTCACCAGATTTCCGGATCTTATAATGATGGACGGTGGAAAAGGTCAGGTAAATATTGCCGTAAAAGTCCTTGAAGAGCTTGGGCTTGATATTCCGGTTTGCGGAATGGTAAAGGATGACTACCACAGAACCCGTGGGTTGTATTATAATAACGAGGAAATACCCATCGCAAAGGACAGCGAAGGTTTCAAACTGATAACAAGGATTCAGGACGAAGCCCACAGATTTGCCATAGAGTATCACAGGTCTTTGAGAAGCAAGAGCCAGGTAAAGTCGTTGCTTGACGATATTCCGGGTATCGGACCGACCAGAAGAAAGGCTCTCATGAGAACATTTAAGAGCATAGAAAATATCTCTGAAGCAACGGTCGATGAACTTGCCGAGGCAGATGGCATGAACAGAAAGGCTGCCGAGGCTGTGGCGGAATTCTTTTTGAAGAGGAAGAACGGCGCAGAAACTCAGGTTTTGGCAGATGCGAATGAGGGTAAGCGCAAGGAGGAAGAATTATGAGTGACAAAAAAGGTGTTAGTGTAGCTAAGATCGCCCATATGAAGGATTTGAAAGTATATACGGAAAATGTAGATTTGAAGCAGCACAAAACATATGTTGCCGACATCAACAGACCGGCTTTGCAGATTGCCGGATATTACGATCACTTTGACAATGCCAGAATCCAGGTAATAGGAACGGTGGAGCAGAGTTATCTTGACAAGCAGACACCGGAGAGAAGGGTAGAGATATACAATCAGCTTTTGTCGTATCATATTCCGTGCGTAATTTTCTGCAGAGATTATAAACCTGAGGAAGAGTTTATAAAAATAGCGGAGAAAAAAGGCATTCCGGTAATGGGAACCGACAGAAACACATCTGAGTTCATAGCGGATCTGAACGTTACCATAAATGAACTTTTGGCGCCGAGTTGCACACTCCACGGTGTGCTTGTAGATGTTTACGGTGAAGGACTTCTCATTATGGGAGAGAGTGGAATCGGAAAGAGCGAGGCCGCCCTTGAACTCATAAAAAGAGGACACAGACTTGTAACCGATGATGTTGTAGAGATAAGAAAGATAAACGATCACACACTTGTCGGAACATCTCCTGACATCACAAGATACTTTATCGAGCTTCGAGGAATCGGAATCCTCGACGTAAAAACACTTTTCGGTGTTGAGTGCGTAAAGGAAAAACAGAACATAGACTTGGTCATCAATCTTCAGACCTACAAAGAAGATTTTCAATATGACAGACTCGGAATGGAAGATGAGTTTACAGACATCCTTGGAACAAAGGTAGTAAGCCACAACCTTCCTATCAGACCGGGACGAAACCTTGCAGTTATCTGTGAGGCTGCTGCAGTAAACCACAGACAGAAGAAGATGGGATACAATGCTGCAAAAGAGCTGTACAGAAGAGTGCAGGAAAACATGACAAAACCATCCGATGTGGATGATGAGGAGGATTTATAAATGAGAAAAAATGCATGGGAAAAATACCCTGAAGGAAAGAAAAGACAGAAGGTCTTTGATTTTGCGGAGGAGTACAGAAGCTTTATCAGTGAGTGCAAAACTGAGAGAGAATGTGCCGCAAGATTTATAGAGATGGCAGAAAACGACGGATTTGTTGATTTGAACGATTGCATTTCAAGCAAGAAAAAGCTCAAAGCCGGAGACAAAGTATATTACAACAACATGGACAAATCACTCGCTCTTTTTGTTATAGGAAAAGAGTCGCTTGAAGACGGAATGAACATTCTCGGTGCGCACATCGACTCACCGCGTCTCGACCTCAAGCAGGTTCCTTTGTATGAAGATACAGAGATGGCAATGCTTGATACACATTATTACGGAGGAGTGAAGAAGTATCAGTGGGTTACTTTACCGCTTGCTCTTCACGGAGTAATTGTGAAGAAAGATGGAGCCGTTGTAAACGTATCAATCGGTGACAAGCCTGAGGATCCTGTTTTCGGAGTTTCGGATCTTTTGATTCACCTTTCAGCAGACCAGCTTGAGAAGAAGGCTGCAAAGGTTATCGAGGGAGAGAAACTCGATCTTCTTATCGGAAGCATTCCAAAGGAAAAAGGAAAAGATGAGAAGGACAAGAAGGATCTTGTAAAAGCAAATATTTTAAACATTCTTTCAGAGCAGTACGGAATCGATGAGGATGATTTCTTATCTGCAGAGATAGAAGTAGTACCTGCCGGACCTGCAAGAGATTACGGATTCGACAGAAGCCTTATCATGGGATACGGACATGATGACAGAGTATGTGCATACCCTTCATACAAGGCTATTGCAAAGATGAAGACACCTGACTACACAAGTGTATGTCTCTTGGTTGATAAGGAGGAAATCGGTTCCGTTGGTGCCACGGGAATGCACTCAAGATTTTTCGAGGACTGCGTAGCTGAGATCCTCAATCTTATGGGAGGATACTCAGAGATTTCGCTTAGACGTGCCATGAGAAATTCCAGAGTTCTTTCTTCAGACGTAAGTGCCGCTTATGACAGCAACTATGCTGAGGTAAACGAAAAGAAAAATGCCGCATATCTTGGAAACGGACTTGTATTCAACAAGTACACAGGATCAAGAGGAAAAGCAGGCTCAAACGATGCAAACGCAGAGTACATGGCAAGAATAAGAAATGTCATGGATAAAGCAGAAGTTTCATTCCAGACAGCAGAGCTTGGAAAAGTAGATCAGGGAGGCGGCGGAACAATCGCCTACATCCTTGCAAACTACGGAATGGAAGTTATCGACAGCGGAGTTGCAGTTCTCAATATGCATGCACCTTGGGAGATTATAAGCAAGGTGGATCTTTACGAAGCATATCTCGGATACGTAGCTTTTCTTAAGGAAATGTAAATATGACAGATATAAAAACAAAGCTTGAGGAGATAGTCGGAAGCGACAATCTCTTTATGGATGAAAAGATGGCGGGGCATACAACATTCAGAGTCGGTGGCCCTGCCGACTTTCTGGTAACACCTTCCGTAACAGATATCGGAGAGGTTGTGAAACTCTGCAAAGCTGAAAAAGTACCTTATTTCATTTTCGGAAACGGAAGCAATCTTTTGGTTTCCGACGAAGGAATTAGAGGAGTGGTTATTGAAGTTGGCAAAAAAGCAGCGGATATAACCTTGGTTGATTTCACAGAAGATAAAACTGATGATTCAGACAGTGCTCGAATAATAGAAGCCGAGGCAGGAGCGCTTCTTTCATCAATAGCATCCTTAGCGCTAAAAAACAGTCTCACGGGATTTGAGTTTGCAGCAGGGATACCCGGATCTCTCGGAGGAGCTGTGGCTATGAATGCAGGAGCCTACGGCGGAGAGATGAAAGACGTTCTTGTAGATGCTACGGTATATGATATTGAGAACGACAAAACTATGGTTTTGGGTGTTGATGAACTCGACCTTTCATACAGAAGGAGCCTTATTTCCGAGGGTAACTTTATTGTCCTTTCTGCAAGAATAAAGCTCACGTGCGGCAACTCAGAGGACATTCTTTCCACAATGAATGAACTCAAGGAGAAGCGTGTGTCAAAGCAGCCTCTTGAGTATCCGAGTGCGGGCAGTACATTTAAAAGACCTGAAGGATATTTTGCCGGAAAGCTCATAGAGGATGCAGGCTTGAGAGGTTATACCGTAGGTGGTGCGCAGGTTTCCGAAAAACACTGCGGTTTTGTGATAAACAAAGGAAATGCCACAGCGCAGGATATATATTCTCTTATTTGTGATGTTAAGAGAAAAGTTAAAGAAGATTCCGGTGTGACGATGGAACCGGAAGTGAAGATCATTGGGAGATTCAAATGAAACTTGTAATTGTAACCGGAATGTCGGGAGCGGGAAAAAGTACAACCATGAAGACTTTGGAGGATTTGGGCTTTTATTGCGTGGACAATCTTCCGGTACCGCTTTTGGACAAATTTGTTGAGATGGCATCGGCAGGAAATGAGTACGAAAAAATAGCCATAGGCATAGATATCAGAGAGGGCATAGGTTTTGAAAAGCTGGATGATGTTTTGGATAACTGGAGCGAAGACATCGATAAACCTGTGATTCTATATCTCGACGCTGATGATTCAAGCCTCATAAAGCGTTACAAGGAGACAAGAAGAAATCATCCGTTGACAGGCGGAGCCAGAGTGGACAAGGGAATATCCGAGGAGAGAAAACGCCTCGAGTCCATTAAAAAGAGAGCAGATTACATTATTGATACAAGTCAACTTTTGACCAGGGAATTAAGGAATGAGCTTGAAAAAATATTTGCAAATGGATCCGACTTCAAAAACCTTTTTGTGACAGTTCTCTCATTTGGCTTTAAGTATGGAATACCTCAGGATACGGATTTGGTATTCGATGTGAGATTTTTGCCAAACCCTTACTATGTGGAGGAACTCAGACCGAAGACCGGAAATGACAAGGAGATTCAGGATTTTGTTCTCGCACATGAGGAGGCTCATGTTTTCCTCGATAAGCTTGTGGACATGATTGAATTTCTCATACCGAATTATATTACCGAAGGAAAAAACCAGCTTGTCATAGGTATAGGTTGTACCGGAGGAAAACACAGATCGGTTACACTGGCAAACGAACTTTACAAAAAACTGTCCGGAAACAAGGAGTACGGACTGAGGATAGAACACCGCGACATATTAAAGGATTCACACAGAAAATGAGCGACAGAAACACCGTGAGCGGGACTTTTTCGCGAAAAGTCAAAGAGGAAATAAAAGAGAATATAGGAAAAGCAAGACACTGCCAGTTGGCTGAACTGGCAGTTATTATTTCTTTTTACGGAAGAATATCCATCAAGGGCGGAAAGCCTGAGCTTGGAATTCAGTCGGAACATGAATATATCCATGAAAAGTTTAACAGCCTGATAAAGAAGGCGTTCGGTATAGATGAGCTGACAACAGATGACGTTATGCGTGTCCTGGCAGCTGTAAAAATATGGAATGAAAATGAAAACATGTTTATGGATCCAAAGATTATAAATCCAGTTCTGCTTCAACAGAGTTGTTGCAGGAGAGCGTTCATTAGAGGTGCATTCCTCTCTGCCGGTTCCATGAGCGACCCGAACAAATCTTATCATCTTGAAATTGTTTGTTCCGAGGAAAGACAGGCCTCTCAGGTTAAAGAAGTGATAAACAGTTTTGATATGGATGCCAAGATTGTCACCAGAAAAAAGAATTACGTGGTGTACATGAAGGAGGGCGAGCACATCGTCGACCTTATGAATATCATGGGAGCGTATAAGGCACTCATGGATCTTGAGAATGTTCGCATCATGAAGGAGATGCGTAATTCAGTAAACAGAAAAGTAAACTGTGAGACGGCAAACATTGGAAAGACGGTAAACGCGGCAGTACGACAGATTTCGGCAATCACTTATATCAGAGACAACTACGGCCTGGATTCGCTTCCGGAGCAGCTTGGCGAGATGGCTGAGGTGAGACTTGAAAACCCGGACACACCACTCAAGGATTTGGGAGCCCTTTTGGACCCACCGATAGGGAAATCCGGAGTCAATCACAGGCTCAGAAAACTTGTCGAGATGGCCGAAGAGATGGGGATGAATAGCCAATAAGACGGCAGAAAAGATGAAACTTTAATATATTGTTAATGGAAGGTGCTTCATGAAAAAACTATTGTTTGTATTTAATCCGCATGCAGGAAAAGGACAGATTTCAGGCTGCCTCGTTGAGATACTTAACGAGATGGTGAAGGGGGCTTACGAGATAACCATCCACCCTACACAGGCAAAGGACGAAGCCAGATGGCTTGTGGAAAAACAGGCAAAGAACTTTGACCTCATAGTGTGCAGTGGCGGAGACGGAACCCTAGATGAAGTGGTGTCCGGACTCATAAAATCCGGGGTGGATATCCCGATAGGATACATACCTGCGGGAAGCACCAATGATTATGCAAATTCGCTTGGTCTTCCTTCTGATATGGTTGAGGCTGCGAAAGTGGCAGTTATGGGAAAACCGAAAAAATACGACGTCGGTTTTTTCGGAGACAAGTCGTTCGTGTATGTTGCCGCTTTTGGTATATTTACGGATGTGGCTTACGAGACGGACCAGGAATTAAAAAACATACTGGGACATGCAGCTTACATACTCGAAGGAGCAAAGCGTCTCGGGGATATCCAGTCCTTCAATATGAAGGTTACAAACAAAGATGAGGTGATGGAGGGCGAATTCATTCTCGGAATGATAACCAACTCCACATCGGTTGGAGGATTCAAGGGAATGACCGGCGAGGATGTAAAACTCGATGACGGAAAGTTCGAAGTCACTCTCATAAAGAAACCGCAGAATGTCATGGAACTCAATCTTATCCTTGCTTCCATAGCAAAGCTTGTGGACGACACCGACATGGTTTATACCTTTAAAACCGATGGACTTACGGTGGAATGTGAGGATGAAAAGAGTGCACCGTGGACACTGGACGGAGAGTATGGCGGAAATCCTAAGAAAGTGGATATCACGGCTAAAAAGAAGGCTGTGAGAATAATGATGCCATCTGTGAAATAATTTGTTTATTTTTGAGATAAGATAATATATACTATAAATGATGTTGTTACATATTTAACTAAACAACTCAAAATAACACACAAAGGAAGGGAGAAAATATGTTAGTATCTGCAAAAGACATGCTGGTTAAGGCAAAAGCCGGACACTATGCAGTAGGACAGTTCAATATCAACAACCTTGAGTGGACGAAGGCTATCCTTCTTACCGCTGAAGAGTTAAAGAGCCCGGTTATTCTCGGAGTATCAGAAGGAGCCGGAAAATACATGACAGGATTCAAGACAGTAGCTGCCATGGTAAAAGCTATGGACGAGGAGCTTGGAATCACAGTTCCTGTAGCACTTCATCTTGATCACGGTACATACGAAGGATGCTACAAGTGCATCAAAGCCGGATTCACATCTATCATGTTCGACGGTTCACATTATCCATTCGAGGAGAACCTTGCAAAGTCTACAGAGCTCGTAAACGTAGCTCACGGACTTGGACTTTCTATCGAGTGTGAAGTTGGTTCAATCGGTGGAGAAGAAGACGGAGTTGTAGGTATGGGTGAGTGTGCTGATCCTAACGAGTGCAAGACTATCGCCGATCTCGGTGTAGACATGCTTGCAGCAGGTATCGGAAACATCCATGGAAAATATCCTGCAAACTGGCAGGGACTTTCATTCGAAACTCTCGATGCTATCCAGCAGAAGACAGGAGAAATGCCACTCGTTCTTCACGGTGGTACAGGAATTCCTGCAGATCAGATTAAGAAAGCTATCTCTCTCGGAGTATCAAAGATCAACGTTAATACAGAGTGCCAGCTTTCATTCGCTGATGAAACACGTAAGTATATCGAAGCAGGAAAAGACCTTGAAGGAAAAGGATTTGATCCTCGTAAACTCCTTGC
>JAILLZ010000194.1 GCA_024692885.1 Lachnospiraceae bacterium
CCCATTTTCAGTGAATCGTGTATCTTCACTAGTTTTATGTCTTTTGCGGTGTATCCCGGAAGTATCGGAAGTGTTGCGGTCATTGAGGATATTTTTCCATAATCTGCCGGGAACACATTTTTTGCATCATCCTCACTCTCAGCAAATATTACGCTGTACTGAGTCAAGGTCGCATATCCCTTATCCAGTTTTATCTGTCCGGTGGAAACCAAATACTCCATTGGTTCATAATTGTTGATGCTTATGGAAACAGCCTCTATTTTTTTGCTGGTACTAACCTTTCCTTTAAGCGTATCATCTACGGTATAATCCAACGCTTTTTTGGTCATTGTTCTGAAAACCACATGAGGAACTTTGGTTTCGGCTGCCTCAATCTGGGCAGGACACATGAATACAAGAACTAAAAGAATCAATAAAAGAAAAGTGTTTGTTTTTTTCATCTCAATTCCCCCTTCCTGTTTTATTCATTATATCACAAAAAGCATCTCCTTGCTTTTAAGCTTAATGAGATGCTTTTTCGTATTAATACATATTCTATTTATGCTGTCTCTCTCTTCACCAGGCTTACCGGAAGAAGTGTTCTTTTAGCCACTGTCTTGCCTTCGGAAGCGGCCACAAGCACATCTACTGCTGCTGTTGCCATCTCCTTTATCGGCTGGTGAATCGTGGTTATTCCCGGAGTTGTGAGTGATGCGATTGAAACATCATCGAATCCCACAATTTTAACATCTTTAGGAATGCTTTTTCCCATTTTGGTCAATACCTGAATAAGCTGTGCCGCGATAAGATCTGAACTGGCAAAAATACCGTCCACGTCCTGATGCTCAGTTAATACCTTTGTCAAAAAATCATGATAATCCTGATTCTCATATACTTCCACTTCACTAGAAGCTGTGTAGTATTTGACACCGCACTCCTCGCACACGCTCACAAAGCTTTTCGCACGATCATCGGCAGGCATGGCATTTCCCGTGACACCGCTTATGTGAAGAAGTGTTTTGCATCCATTCTCTATAAGGTATCTTGTAGCGAGTTCTCCACCCTCTTTGTTGTCACACTCGATACCTGCGGTACCGCTCTCAAGAAAACGCTCAACCGTAACGATTGGGATATTGCTTCCGACAAAATCCTCCACTGCTACTCCACCAGAAAAAAGGATTACTCCCGCCACTCTGTTGCTGGAGCACATCTCGAGATATTTTCTCTCCATCTCATCCTTTCCTCTGGAATTGCAAAGAATGATTTTGTAGCCCTTCTTGCTGGCTGCATTTTCCACGTTGCTTATCATCTCGGCAAAGTATGGATGCCTGATATGCGGTACAATAACGCCTATTGTATTTGTACTTTTTTTCGAAAGAGACCTGGCTACCTCATTCGGTCTGTAATTCAGCTTTTTCATGGCTGCCTCAACCTTTGCTCTGGTCTCCTTACTAATATACCCTCTGTTGTTTAATACTCTTGAAACTGTGGTGACAGTCAAATTGCACTCTGCCGCCACATCTTTTAATGTTGCCATTATTCCCTCCGGTTTTATTTTTCCGACCTTCACACATCTAAAAAATAAATGCGTCCCCGGAAACCCGGAAACGCATTTATTATAGCATTAAGAATGTTCTATCTCAAACTTTTTGTTCTTGAAATCTGCCTTAAGACGTGCAAAATGCTCCCCGTTTTTTCTCAGAATGACAAGCTTATCATCTGAGCATTCTTCCATTTCAAAGCTTCCGTCGAATGCCGGATGCGTGTTTCTGAATTTCATAAGATCTAGAAGTCCCTTTACTACAGGTCTCTTTACTTCCTCATCGATCTCATCGAGGGTGTAGTAATGTCTGTTGATGTTTCTTCCGACCTTTGTCTCCTCAAGAAGCGCAAGATCATTCTTTCCTGCGAGAAGTCCCACATAATAAACCTGTGGAATTCCCGGAGCAAAGAACTGCACTGCTCTGGCAAGAAGATAAGCATCATCGTCATCGCCGAGAGCTGAATAATATGTACAGTTAACCTGGTATATATCAAGGTTGTTGTATGCCGCAGTGTTGTATACCTTTTTCACATTTGCACCGAATTTAAAGATATCTTCTTTTGTGCGGTCAATCTCCTCGTCAGGGAGAAGATCTTTTACATCAACAACCCCAATTCCGTCGTGGGTATCCAGTGTTGTAAACTGGTTTCTAGGACAGATATCAAGCCAATGCTTAAGGTACTGTGTCTGTCCGTAATACAATGCATTTATAAGAAGCATAGGGAGAGCAAAATCATATACATAATAACCCTGGTTAGCAATCTTAAGCTGCATTGAATAATGCTCGTGAATCTCAGGGAGAAGCTTTGCTCCGAAAGGCTTTACGATATCATTGCTCTCACCTATGAACTCCCACACGTCCGGCTCGATGAAAAAGCAGCTTGTACCGGCTTTTTTCGTTGCATAAGCAAATGCATCAAGTCTTATAAGTGAAAGTCCATGATTGCAAAGAGTCTCAAGGTTGTCTTTTATAAACTCTTTTGCAACAGGTGCCTTACAGTTGATATCAATCTGTTCCTCATCAAAGGTACACCATAC
>JAILLZ010000108.1 GCA_024692885.1 Lachnospiraceae bacterium
CTCAAGTATCACCACTTCTTTATATTGAGCTAATGCGAAATCTGCAAGCAAAAGAAATTCTTCGTAAGAAAGATATTTTCTTTTTCCGTATATGGACATAAAATATCCCATCTTGTTTTCTATGACGCTCGATAAATCCACCTTATCAACCGAAGGATCCACATAGGAAACAGGAATGCCTTTTAATACTACTAAAGTTTTTTCATCTGCCTTGATTCCAGCAAGTTTCGCATTTATCTGATTTCTAATAACTGAGCTTGCCATGTAATACCTCCCTTTTTCCTATAAAAATCCTTTCAGCTTCTTTGTTCGTGATGGATGTCTGAGTTTTCTTAAAGCCTTTGCTTCAATCTGTCGAATGCGCTCTCTGGTAACTCCAAAGCGATGTCCAACATCCTCTAATGTACGTGGCTTCCCATCATCTAGCCCAAATCTCATCCTTAATACTTGTTGCTCCCTATCCTTCAATGTTCCTAAAACTTCTTCCAGACATCTCCGTAATTCTCGACTAGCAACTATATCTTCCACCGAAAGGACATCTTCAGCCGGAATAAAGTCACCTAACTCGCTCTCCTCTTCTTCGCCTACAGGAGCATTAAGAGAAGAATAGGTAAGAATATTAGTTTTAAGAAGCATGCATTCGCGAACTGCATCCTCTGTCATGCCCATCTCATTTGCTATGTTCTGTATGCGTTCTTCATGTGTACAGTTGATATATTTGCCCTCAATTGCAAGTATCTTGTTAATTCTTTCCATCATGTGAACAGGGATTCTTATGGCAAACCCGTTGTCCATGATTTCTCTTGAGATAGCTTGTTTAATCCACCACACGGCATATGTGCTAAACGAATAGCCAAGCTTAATATCAAATTTCTGAGCTGCCTTAATCAGTCCCAAAAAGCCCACTTGCTCCAGATCTTCGAAATCCAAATGATGCTTATACTTTTTAGAATATGCTGCAGCATACTTTGCAACTAATCGCTGATTTTTTACGCACAAATCCTGCGTTGCTTGCATATTTCCTTGTTGAATCAAGGTACATAAGATTTCATTTGATTGTTTTACATTTCTGTTGACTACCAGCGTTTCAGGAAGTTCTGGATTATAGTTCGAATCCTTAAACAACCCGTTATCGTACAATATCGAGAACTCATCACCGGTCTCAGTGCTATCTTCATCTATTTCGTCATCTTCAATATCTGCATCTAAAATAAAATTATCTTTATTGGCCTGCTCCTCCTCCGCTATCAGATCTATCCCATTCTTGTAGAGGATTTCGGTAACATCATACTTTTCCCTAAGAGACAACATACTGTAGATGTTTTCAAATTGATCATATGTAATTGAACCGTCCTTAACATATGGCTCCGCCATGCTAAGAATTAAATGTTCATTCATGCCTGATAACACTCCCTAGCACATCCAGGAAATATAATCCTTGTGCTCCTCCGCAATATCTCTAATTATCTGTCCAATTTTCGAATCTGGATTTCTAAGAGTGATAACTAATGTGTCTATCGCTCTGGTCAGCGGAATCATCATCCAGTTATACATGTATTTTTTCTTCCGTTCCGCAGGACTCTCGAGAAGGAGTGAATCAACTTCGCCTTCTATATACTCGCCAGACTTCTCGTCAATAAAAATATCAAAATCTACGCAAACTACCGTCCATCCTTCTAACCCCCTAGCGGAATCATATTGAAGAACTCTTACTTCATCGTTTCTTACGCTATAATTCTCTCTAGTGTTGCTATTTGTTCCGTCCCAGAAAAAAATCCCATTCTGCTCAAATTCCTTCTTCTCTGAAAAACACGCGTCCATACCATCTTTTTTTACTAAAGCATGAGGAACCAAATAAAGCATGTCATATGCAATATTTCCACATTCAATCAACCGATTCATCTCTTCATCATGAACACTAAAGAGCTTCGCCGAATCAATGATACGTATCCGTCCGCCTGGCATCTTATCAGTGGAGAGTATTTTGCCACCAGCCATGTCAATCTTGACTGTAAACAAATTCAAAAAACTGATTATATTTTCTTTTTGTCTCAGGCAATACTTAAGCTTGATATTATTTCGCTCATGGATTACAGTCCAATCGCAAACCTTTCCTCGTCTAACAAACTGATTTCCTCCATCTGCGACGATTATTTTTCCTTTGTCAAAAAGCTTTAATACTATATCTCTTTCAGAATCATTCCAGTCCTGTGCCTCATCTATCAATAAATAATCCCAATCGAGATAACTATCCTCGGATAGTTCTTCCTTAACCAGGTTTGCTCCTTCAGAATCAGACAAAAAATCATTAAGTTCTGCTAATACTTGTTCATAGTGAGAGAGGAATTTGTCTCCCGACATCTTTCCATCATATAAAACTTTATTCGCCAGTCTATAGAAATAAGATTGCATAGTGTTCACTGCTACGCAGTTTTCTTCAAACATATCTGGCAATTCCGCCAGTGCAAATAATCTTCTAATATCTGACACCAAAGCTTTGTTATATGTGAGCAACAATACCCTTGCAGACTTTTCATCCACCAGGTAAATTGCAGTCTGAATTAAGCCAACTGTTTTTCCGGTCCCCGCTCTTCCTCGATAAATTGAGACTTTACCATCTGAATCTATTAAGCTTCGATCCCGGAACGCTTTATTGGAAATCATTTCAATTCGTTTACGCGTCAACTCTCCCATTTCTTCCTTTGACTTTGAAAAAAGTTGAAGCGCTTTTTGAAAATCGCTCACCCCACATGATTCATAATTAGAATCAAAAATGTATCCAGCTTTTGTCTTAAACGGAGGCTTTTGGAGTAAAAGTAGATTTAAAACATCTTTAAAATCAAAATCTGCCCCTATCACATTTGACGGTAATCGCCGCCCGTTATTTACAAGCAATGCATCAATGTCAGTCGATGTCGCCTGTGTAAACCAAATAATATTTGTGATGAATGGTGAAAATGATAACGCGCTTATAAAAAAGTTCATCGCTGATATCTTCTGCTTATTTGACTGTTGTGTTACACAGTGTAAATCGCCACCATATTTCACATAAAAATCCGTACCGTTTAAAACAATTCCGGAAATATCGTGTCTCTTTATCTCTATAACCGTACAAAAAGTTTGGATTGAGACTGTATCGTTAATCCTGTTTCCATCTTTATCATTGAACTGTGCATTCAAATTGTAATTTTGCAAACTTCCAAGCATCATAAGATCTACGTCCTTAACTGCCTGACCATATAACGTAGCACTAGCAAACAGAACAATCTCACCGATTGCACTGTCCGGCGTAGTATCTTGAATAATATTTTTAAGCTTTAAGGCTGCATTATATTCATCCGAATCTTTATCCGCCCCATACACAGAAACCTTAATTGCCATTGATAATCCCCCTGAATAAATCTAAAGCTTACTCTACATCGTAGAGTTCTCTTCCTCAGGAATCATTTCCATAATATCCCCAACATCACATTGCAAATGAGCGCAAATTCTTTTAAGCACATCCATTGAGACATCTTCATTTCTGCCAAGCTTAGCTAATGTATTCGGACTCATCTCGATAGCTTCCAGTAAGTCCATCTTCTTCATGCCTTTGTCTATCAACAATTTCCACAGCTTGTTATAACTTACTCTCATTCTCTATTTTCCTTATGTGCAAATCGCATCAATCGGCCCATTTATGCCTATCGGACCATACAATAGTACAGAGTAAATTATAACATAACAGCCTTCAGCTCTCAATAAAAAAGTTATAGAAATCTATAATTGTCTGAAAGTTCGTTTGAGGTGTTTCTGGAAGCCTCCCACTATCCATTATTCACATTTTCTGTCCCAAAAAACGGACTTTAACTAGGTTTTTCACAAATTGGCAAGCAATGTCTGTGTCCAGACAACTCACTTCGCTCGGCTTGTTGGGAGTTGCTCCCAATCCCTTCAAACATCAGATTTACATCTGCTGATCTACGCCCCGCTTTGCGGTGCTGAGTGCACTTCGCTGAACGCGAAAATAAAAAAAGAGGGGCATCCCATCAGATAGATTTCTGATGAAATGCCCCATTGATCACAGCGACTCTTCTTTTGTTTT
This sequence comes from Lachnospiraceae bacterium, assembly GCA_024692885.1. GTDB lineage: Bacteria > Bacillota > Clostridia > Lachnospirales > Lachnospiraceae > JAILHT01. Next base: position 4,085 of record JAILLZ010000108.1, read on the forward strand.
TGCTTTTTCCTTCTCGCGGATTTCCTCTTCCTTTTCAAGATTCAGGAACCGTTCGATATCGTATTTTGCCGTAGCAAAGTCCGTCATCTCCTGCTTGGCTTTCCTGTATTCCCGGTACGCCTCCTTTTTCTTCGCCAGGAGTTCTGCGAATTCTTCATTCAGCTGTCTGACTGTCGGAAGCTTCTCCACACCCAGTTCCGAAAATGCCTGCTTCGCTGCTTTATGAAGAGTGATTTCTTCGCGGTGAGCTTCAAAAAAAGCTTTACTGTATCCCGCCTTTCGATAGGCCACGTAGATATCTTTGGTCTTGGCATAATTCAAAATATGCGTTTTCAAGACCGAGATCTCCGCCATTCTTTTCTCTGCCGACTTGATCGTAGCAGACAGTTCATTGAAGTGATCCGCAGCTTCCTTGGCTCTCTGACTTAAGGTTTCGAGGTCACGGATGTCATGCTCATCCAGAAACAAAAGTGCTTTAGCCACCTGCTTCACATTGAAGACTTTTGCCCACCTTGCATATCCGGCACCTTTGCCCTGAGCAAGTTTTGCCTGGATATCGATAAGCATATCCACCTTCTTTTCAGGCTTCGCATTCCGTTTCTGGATCTCGGGATCCCGCTCCATCTCACCTGAGATGATCTTCTCAAGATTGTCAGGTCTGTATCCGTCCCCAAGGGACTTAAAGCGTATAAACCGCTTCTGGTCCTTCCCCTTGATCGCAGGATTCTGACCTCGCTTGATCTGATACTCTTCTTCCTCCAGAAACCGAAGCAGCTCTTCAAAATCCTTCGGAATTGTCGCAACCCCGCGATCGCTTGCATCACGAATCGAATCGCGGTTAGCAGAACGTATTGGATAATCCGTGCGCTTTTCTCTGTCA
>JAILLZ010000012.1 GCA_024692885.1 Lachnospiraceae bacterium
GAGAGGGACATTTCATTCACACATACATGGGAGACGGAAACCCGCTTCCAAGCTTTGAGGGTGAGCCTACACTCGTTGATATCGGAAGCGACATCGATGAATTCACAAAGCTTGTTTGGGAGAACCTGAATGAAGAGAATAAGGTTTCACTTTTCGTGAGATTTATAGATATTGAAACAGGAAAATATGAGACACGTATCGTAAATAAAAATAATTAAGGAGAAAGAAATGAGAGAACTCGAATTAAAATACGGATGCAACCCTAACCAGAAACCATCAAGAATATACATGGAGGAAGGTGAACTTCCTATCAAGGTGCTTAACGGAAAGCCGGGATATATCAACTTCCTCGATGCTTTCAACGGATGGCAGCTTGTAAAGGAACTTAAAAAAGCCACAGGACTTCCTGCAGCAACATCTTTCAAGCATGTATCACCTGCCGGAGCAGCAGTTGGGCAGCCGCTCAGCGATACTGAGAAGAAGATTTACTGGGTTGACGATATGGATATGGAGTTTACTCCACTTGCAAACGCATATGCCAGAGCAAGAGGTGCAGACAGAATGTCTTCATTCGGAGATTTCATTTCTCTCTCTGATGTTTGCGATGTAGCTACAGCAAAGATTATAGCAAGAGAGGTTTCAGACGGAGTTATCGCACCGGGATATGAGCCTGAAGCACTTGAAATCTTAAGGGCAAAAAAGAAGGGCGGATACAACGTTATCGAGATTGACCCTGATTATGTACCAGACCCAATCGAGAAAAAACAGGTATTTGGTATCACCTTTGAGCAGGGAAGAAACGAGCTCAACATCGATGATGAGTTTTTCTCAAACATCGTTACAGAAAACAAAGAACTCACAGAGCAGGCAAAGATTGACCTTGCCATCGCAATGATTACTTTAAAGTACACACAGTCAAACAGCGTTTGCTACGTAAAGGACGGACAGGCTATAGGAATCGGAGCCGGACAACAGAGCCGTATCCACTGTACAAGACTTGCCGGAAGCAAGGCTGACAACTGGTGGCTCAGACAGTCTCCACAGGTTATGGGACTTCAGTTTGTTGACGGTATCAAGCGTGCTGACAGAGACAATGCCATCGACGTATACATGGGAGAGGAATACATGGATGTTCTCTGTGAGGGTACATGGCAGAACATTTTCAAGGTAAAACCGGAAGTGTTCACTGCAGAGCAGAAACGAGCATGGCTCGATAAGATGGAAAATGTCACTCTTGGTTCAGATGCATTCTTCCCATTTGGTGATAATATTGAAAGAGCCCACAAGAGTGGTGTAAAATATGTTGCAGAGCCGGGCGGATCCATCCGTGATGATAATGTCATCGATACCTGCAACAAGTACGGCATGGTAATGGCATTCACCGGACTCAGATTATTCCATCACTAATAAATGAGAACAAGGATATGTCCGGTTATGATTTTAATGAACATATGAACTACATCGGATATGCCGGAGAGAGAGTAACAAAGGCAGCACTCACAGAAGGAAAGAAGGCAAAAGACAAGTTTGATCTTGAGAGAGCTATCCATAGCGAGCAGAAAAGGGTTGAAGCCCTCTATGCAAAGATTGGAAAGGAACTCTACGAGGAGAACAAGGACGATCCTGACAATAAATACGCAGATATCATGCAGTCAATCACTGATTCGCTTTTGACCATCGAAGATTATAAAGAGAAGGTCAGAGAGATGAAGGAGCAGTAAACATAGAGTTTATATAATGTTCAATGTTGTAACAGAAATTGGAAAACCCTCGCCTAAATGATATGTACCCTCTTTACTGGACAACCAGTAAGGAGGGTATTTTTATGCGTTACAGCTATAATTACAAGAGGAAAGCGGTGGAATTATATCGACAAGGACTTTGGCCTGATACGCCGGATGGTCTTAATACGAAAGACTTCCGTAAGATGATACGCAGCTGGGTTAGAATTGAAGAATCATGTGGTCCGGATGCTCTGAGACGCAAATCACAGAACAAAGAATGGACTCCAGAGGAGCGTTATGCCTTAGTTGCGCGTGTTTTGGCTGGTGATTCTATTAAAAATGTTGCTTATTCAGTGGGGATTAATACTGGTCAACTTTATCAATGGGTTCGCAAATATAATATTTATGGTTACAATGGTCTTATACCAAAACAGAAAGGGCGTAAACCGAAGGATCCAAATATGAAAAAAATTGGAACAAGAAAACCACCAAAACCTAATGAGTCTGAGTACGAAGAACTAATCCGCTTAAGATCTGAAATTGCGTACATGAAAGCCGAAATCGAAGTAATAAAAAAAGAGATCGCCTTGAGAGAAGAAAAGGAAGCTGCGCGACTCAAGGCGAAAAAGCAGCAATCATCAAAGAACTCAGAGAAAACGGATTCGAATTAAAGTTTCTTCTTAAAGCTATGCATATGGCTAAATCGACTTATTATTTTGAGATAAACAAGAAAGATGTTGTTGCTGAACGTAATCAAAAAAATACTTGAAGAAATACAAAGTATTTTTGAGTCAAACAAGCTTAGATATGGCGTGAGACGAGTCTTTCATGAATTGATAAATCGCGGGTATCAAATAAACCATAAACGAGTTCAACGCCTTATGCATGAAGCAGGATTAGCTGGGAAACGACCAAAAGAAAAATATCATTCTTATAAGGGTGAAATTGGAAAAATTGCGGATAACATTATCGACAGAGACTTTAGTACAACTGCGCCTTTACAGAAATGGACAACGGATGTATCACAGTTTAATTTTTCATGGGGAAAGTGTTATCTATCACCGATTTTAGATATGAATACAAATGAAGTCATTTCCTATGATTTATCTAAGAGCCCTAATCTTGAGCAGATAGACAGAATGTTAAATAGTGCTTTTGATAAAT
>JAILLZ010000024.1 GCA_024692885.1 Lachnospiraceae bacterium
TATCTAAAGTTTCATTCTCTTTTACGATAACATTCGACATAGCTTAGACCCAACCTCCCTCCGGTTGTCAATTGTGCATTACTAAACTTTTTGATTACCATTGCACTCATAAAATTATATCAGATTTATTTGATTCGTCAATAACTTTTTTATTTTATCTGCTCAGAAAGTACTTTTTCAGCCTCATTTAATGCATTTTCGATACCTGCAGGGTTCTTTCCGCCTGCCTGGGCCATATTTGGACGACCGCCGCCGCCACCGCCAACGAGGGCTGCGATACCCTTGATAAGATTTCCGGCATGAGCTCCTGCCTTCATTGCATTGTCAGTAGCCATGGATACAAGGTTAACCTTTCCGTCTGACTCAGATGCAAGGAGTACAACACCGTCTCCAATCTTCTCTTTAAGCTGATCTCCGAGATCTCTGAGTCCGTTCATGTCAACGCCCTTAACAGCTACGCTTAAGAATTTTACTCCCTTGATCTCCTTAATCTTATCAGCAACATCTCCCATTGCGTCTTTTGCAGCTTTGCTCTTCAAAGACTCATTTTCTGAAGAAAGTGCTTTTATCTGCTCTTGCATATGATTAATCTTGTCTGTAAGCTCTGAAGGATTTGTCTTTGCTGCTGAAGCAGCCTCATTTAACTGAGCTTCCATCTTTTTGTAATATGCAAAGACGTTTGTTCCTGTTATGGCCTCAATTCTTCTGACTCCGGCTGCAACGCCGTTTTCTGAAAGAATCTTAAATACAACGATGTCAGCTGTATTCTTCACATGTGTTCCACCGCAGAATTCCTTGGAGAAATCACCCATGGAAACAACTCTAACCTTCTCTCCGTACTTTTCGCCAAAAAGCGCCATAGCTCCGGTCTTCTTTGCTTCCTCAACGGTCATGATATCTGTTTTGACATCAATTCCTTCAGCAATCTTCTCATTGACAAGTGCCTCAACCTTGGCGAGCTCATCAGGTGTCATTGCTGCAAAATGAGAGAAGTCAAATCTTGTTCTCTCTCCATCCTGGAAAGATCCTGCCTGCTCAACATGTGTTCCCAACACTTCACGAAGGGCTTTCTGAAGAAGGTGAGTAGCAGAATGGTTACGACAGGTATTCATTCTGTTGTTCTTATCAACAATAAGAGTAACCTTTTCATCGCTTCTTATCATTCCCTCGGACATGTATCCGACATGAGCATATCTGTTTCCGACAACCTTAACACAATCCTCAACAACAAATGTTCCGTCAGCAGTTTTGATTATACCTTTATCGCCCTGCTGTCCACCCATTGTTGCATAGAAAGGTGTCTCAGGAACGATAATGCTTCCCTTAGTGCCTTCAGTGAGGGCCTCTGTAAACTTAAGGTTATCCTCCTCATCAACACCTGCCAATGCGCTTATGACACTCTCTGTCTCAAGTTTATCATATCCGACGAATTCGGTAGTTATTGAAAGGTCAAGTTCCTCGTAAATGGTTGCGTCAGCTCCCATGTAGTTTGTGGTCTTACGTCCGGCTCTGGCTTTCTGTCTCTGCTCTTCCATGCACTTGTTAAAACCGTCATTGTCAAATGAAAGTCCGTTTTCATCAAGAATCTCAGCAGTAAGATCAACAGGGAATCCGTATGTATCATAAAGTTTGAATACGTTTTCTCCGGAAAGTTCCTTCTGTCCGTTTTTCTTTATTTCATCAATCATCTCTGAGAGAATTGTAAGTCCCTGATCGATTGTCTTGTTGAATTTTTCTTCCTCTTCTGTAAGCACTCTAAAGATGAAATCCTTCTTCTCATCAAGCTCAGGGTATCCGTCCTTAGACTCGTTAATTACCGTCTCAGAAAGCTTAGCAAGGAATGTTCCGTCAATGCCGAGCATTCTTCCGTGTCTTGCAGCACGTCTGATAAGTCGACGAAGAACGTATCCCCTTCCCTCATTACTTGGCATGATTCCGTCAGAAACCATGAATGTTGAAGATCTTATATGGTCTGTGATGAGTCTTATCGATACATCATCAAGAGCGTCAACTTCATATTTCTTTCCTGAAAGCTCACATACCTTATCTCTGATTGCTTTCATGGTATCAATATCAAATACGGAATCAACATCCTGCATTACAACAGCAAGACGCTCAAGTCCCATACCTGTATCTATATTCTTATTCTCAAGTTCCTCGTATCCGCCTTTTCCGTCTCCGTTGAACTGAGTAAATACGTTATTCCAGATTTCCATGAATCTGTCGCACTCGCAGCCCACCTTGCAATCAGGCTTACCGCATCCGTATTTCTCTCCTCTGTCAAAGTAAATCTCTGAACAAGGTCCGCAAGGTCCTGCACCATGCTCCCAGAAATTGTCGCACTCGCCTGTCTCAGGATCTCTGTAGAATCTTGTGATTCTTTCAGGCGCAACACCGATTTCCTTTGTCCAGATATCGAATGCCTCGTCATCCTCTCCGTAGATTGAAGGATACAATCTGTCCGGATCCATCTCGAGAACCTTTGTAAGGAACTCCCATGACCAGGCTATTGCTTCATGTTTAAAATAATCACCGAAAGAAAAGTTTCCGAGCATTTCAAAGAATGTAAGATGTCTTGCTGTCTTACCAACATTCTCGATATCACCTGTTCTTACGCACTTCTGACAGGTTGCAACTCTCTTTCTCGGCGGAATCTCCTGACCTGTGAAATATGGCTTTAATGGCGCCATTCCCGCATTTATCAACAATAAACTTTTATCGTTATGAGGAACAAGGGAAAAACTCTTCATAACAAGATGTTCCTTGCTCTCAAAAAAATCAAAATATTTTCTTCTGAGCTCATTTACTCCATATGGCTTCATTTAAAATCTCCTCCTAAACATAATAACTTATGCACACTTTTCCGATTATAACCGTATTCGCTCAGTTTTTCAATATC
>JAILLZ010000040.1 GCA_024692885.1 Lachnospiraceae bacterium
CGAATATCTTTAAGGAGCTGGCCCTATGGTAGATAACACAAAAAAATTATTTAAAATTGAAGGAAAAACAGTCATTTTAGAAGAAATCGCTCCTCCTTTCTTTTCATTCGTAATCGAATGGCGTAATAATAAGGAAAATAATCGTTACCTTAACCAAAATTTTCTTTTAACAAATGAAAAAGAGGAGGAATGGTATGAGTCCGTTTATCGAAAAGATGCCACTCAGGGATTTTTGATTATGATTGACCGCGCAACAGGAACTCCCTTTGGAACCATGGGATGGACACATATGGACCGACAACAGCATCGTTGTATAAGCGGCAGGCTGCTTATAGGAGATTACAATTATCGTTCCTCAATTCCATTTACTGAAGCAGGTTTTATTGCATCTGATTATTTATACACGCTCGTAGATACGATGTATTGCCATGTAGTCAAAGAAAGTCGAAAGGTTCTCGCTTTAAATAAACACAGCGGATATGTAATAAATAATGGAAAAATACAGTACCCGGAAGAATGTCAGATAAATGGGATGGACCTTGTCGAATTATACAGAACAAAAGCAATGTATGAAAAAGCGAAACAAAAATGGAGTCTGTACTTTCCTAATCTATTATCTTAAAAGGACCAGATAAAAATATTCACTCCCAAGAACACAATATTGCGTTGCCTATTCAATAAATTCTACTCATGAAAGAGGGATTAGCTATGAGCGAACAGGATTTTATAAAAAAAATGATTGATTTGATGGATACAGAAGATGTTATAACAATGGAATCCTCCCTTGACGCTATTGATGAATGGGATTCATTAAGTATTGTCGCTTTCCTTTCTCTTTGCGCAAACATGGCAAAGACAAAAGTTCAGACGCAGGAAGTACGAAATGCCATAACGGTCCGTGACTTGTATAATCTTTTGACGAGGTCCTGACATGATTGGAACAATAGCGGATATAGGTATTGATTGCCTCACTGCGACCGTTTCAAAAACAAGAATGACCGTAGCAGAGCGCTGCGCAGGACTGCTTACCGAAAAAAAGGCAGCAAGACTTGTAAAGAATACTGGATTCACGCATCTAAGCGTAGCCGCACCAGGGATATGTACATCCGACTTCTGTGTAGAAGCTGCGGAACGCCTTTTTGCAACAACTGCAAAAAAAGAGGACATCGGGGGGGTCATCTTCATTTCGCAAACCCCGGATTATCCTGCTCCCGCTACCAGCTATATCATTCAACATAGGCTTGGACTTTCAAATGATATAATGGCATTTGATATCAGCCTTGGATGTTCCGGATTTGTTTATGGAGTTTATGTTGCTGCATCTATGCTTTCAAATATGCAGCGGAAGGTTTTGCTACTTGTCGGAGATAACGTAAAGGATTTTATGCCTGGAGATATTTCTGGCCGTGCAATTAATGGGGCAGCAGGAGCAGCTGCAATAATTGGGCATAGAAAAATAAAAAAAGAACAAAATATGCTTTATAATATCACCAGTTATGGAGAGAAATATGGAATTATAATATGTCCCCGCGGAGGTGCTCGCAATCCTAAGATTACTGACGAAAAAGGAAATTTCTTAGCAATTCAAGATAATTTTGGGATCATGGACGGTGCAGAAGTTATGAATTTTTCTGCTTATGAAACCTATGGAAATGTACAAAGTTTATTTAGTCATTTTGGAGTCAATGGAAATGATCTTAATTATGCTTTTTTGCATCAAGCAAATTTTGCAATCGTCGATGCCTTGCGGGAACGATTAGGCTTCACACCGGAACAAGCACCGTTTGCCTCTGATGAGACTGGAAATACAAGTTCAGCATCAATACCCGTTTGCATGGCGGAAATGAAACGGAGAGGAAAATATACTCCCCCGAAAAAAGCACTTTTATCCGGGTTCGGAGTTGGTATGTCTGTGGCATCTATAGTTATGGATCTCAGTGAAACAATAGTTTTGGAAACAGGGGCACTATGAGCGAAGTAGTTTTTAATTATATTGGAAAGAATTTTATAGTCGTTGGAGCTTCTTCCGGGATGGGAAAACAGACAGCGATGGAATTAGCACAGGCAGGTGCACATGTTTTGGCAATCGCAAGAAGCGATAAACGCCTTTCAAGTTTACAGGCTATTGCTCCTAATTTGATTGATACCGCAGTGATTGATGTTACGACCGCTTCTGATGAACAATGGGAACAGACGATACGGCTTTTTATCGAAAAATATGGAAAAATAGATGGCGCTGTTTATACTGCAGGAACAACCGGTACAACGCCTTTGCGGCTTCATGACGGAGCTGATGCCCGAAATATTATGGAGACAGGCTTTTGGGGTGCCATGAAATGTCTTGAAATAGTTACAAAGAAAAAATATTCCAAAGAAGGCTCGTCCTTTGTTGTCTTTTCTTCCACAGCGGCTTACCTTGGCGGAAAAGGGATGCTGGTATATTCCGGAACGAAAGCCGCGGTGCAGGCCGCAGTACATTCTGTGGCAAAAGAGATTGCCGGACGGAAACTAAGAATAAACAGCATCAGTCCTGGATGGGTTAAAACAGAAATGACGGGAAACTATCTGGACCACATGGGACAGTCATCGCAAGAAATTGAGGATGGATGTTTCGGCAAAGGAAATCCGGAAGATGTGACCGGAATGGTATTGTTTTTACTCAGTAACAGAGCACGATGGATAACTGGCGTTGACTTTATCGTTGACGGTGGATTTATGTATGGTAAGTAGTTATTTGTAATCATATATTTCTGCGGGAGGTATTTATGAAAAAAATAATCGAATTCTTGCAGGAGCTTCGTCCGGAGTTTGATTTTACCCAAAGCGAAAATTATATAGAAGAAGGTATGCTTGATTCATTCGATATCGTATCGTTAGTCTCCATGATGGATAAAGAATACGGCATTTCTGTCAAAGGCCGGGAAATCGTTCCGGAGAACTTTTCGAGCCTGAAGCAGATACAAGCTCTTGTGAAAAAATATGGAGTAACCGATGAAGTTTAAGTTTCAAGGGAAAAGGATTAGCGGGATTCTGACAGTTATCCCCAAAGATGTAAAAACCTTTGACGAGGAAATGGG
>JAILLZ010000146.1 GCA_024692885.1 Lachnospiraceae bacterium
AATCTCATGGCAGAAGCGGCTCATCAGCGGGTAGTAATTAAATGAAAAGCAAAAGTCGAAAGACTTATCCTTGCAGAATTCATTTGCAGCGTCCATAAAATCGTTGCTGGCAGAAAGCTTGAAATCCTTATGAGAAAAACGATTGACAGTGTGCCCGAGTTTCTCAAAGGCACTTATCATTTGCTGCCCGCCGAAACAGTTCCAATCCAGATACAAAATATTCATTCTCAATCCCCAATAAATAATTCCAAAACGATCAATGTGTGCAACAACGGATATGATTTTAAGACCTCGTCAGACAAGTAAATCATATCGATGTTATTATACCACAGCAGCGCCTTTGGATAAGAAAAAAAGCCTATTGTCAGTAAAAAAAAATTATAGTACACTTTAGCAAGGCGTTGAAAGAGTATACGCACCCGGAGAGAGTAGATACTTTAGGGTGCTTTTTGATTATAAGGAGAGAAAAGATGAAAGTCATTTACAATGATGGCACAGTTGCAGAGTGCCCAAGTGAAGAGGTAACACATGTATTAAGACATTCGGCTGCACATATCATGGCGCAGGCGATTCAGAGACTCTATCCAAATGCGGATTTTGCATATGGTCCTGCTACGGAAAGAGGATTCTACTATGATGTTGATCTTGGTGACGAGAAACTCTCTGATGAAGATCTCGAAAACATCGAGAAGGAAATGAGAAAGATTGTAAAGGAAAATCTTCCTTTCAAGACTTTCGTTCTCCCAAGAGAAGAAGCAGTAGCTCTCATGAGAGAAAGAGGAGAGAAATACAAAGAGGAGCACATCGGAGATTTGGATCCTGACGCTACTATCAGTTTTTATCAGCAGGGCGACTACATCGACATGTGCGTTGGACCTCACATTACATATACAAAGGCTCTCAAGGCATTCAAGATTACCGGACAGAGCGGCGCGTATTGGAAAAACGATGCAAAGAACAAGATGCTCACACGTATCAACGGTGTAGCTTTCCAGACACAGGACGAGCTTGCAGAGTACGAGCGCGAGGTAGAGGAAGCAAAGGCAAGAGATCACAGAAAGATTGGAAAAGAGATGTCTCTTTTCATGAGTGACGATCTTGTAGGAAAAGGACTTCCAATGTTCCTTCCAAAGGGATACACACTCTGGCAGGAGCTTGAAAACTACATAAAAGAAAAAGAGAGAAAACTCGGATATCAGCATGTTATGACACCTTGTGTCGGAACAGTTGCTCTCTATGAGACCAGCGGACACTGGGCACATTACAAAGAGAATATGTTCCCTGCAATGGAAGTTGAGGGCGAGAGATTTGTACTTCGTCCAATGAACTGTCCACATCACATGATGATATACGCAAATAAGCAGCACAGCTACAGAGAGCTTCCTATAAGAATCGGTGAGATAGCTCACGACTTCAGATTTGAGTCATCAGGAACACTTAAAGGAATCGAGAGAGGCCGTCACTTCTGCCAGAACGACGCTCACCTTTTTGTAACACCTGATCAGATTGAGGCAGAGGTAGGAAGAGTAGTAGACCTTATCTTTGACGTATACAAAGATTTTGGAATTGAAAATTACAGATGCGTTCTCTCACTCAGAGATCCTGCAGACACAGAAAAATATCATCCGGATGATGATATGTGGAACAAGGCAGAGGATGCGCTTAGAAGAGTATTGAACGATCTTCACATCGATTTCACTGAGGAAATCGGAGAGGCAGCTTTCTACGGACCTAAGCTTGATGTAAATGTTAAGCCGGCTGTAGGTGCTGAGTACACACTTTCAACATGTCAGCTTGACTTCTGTCTTCCTGCAAAATTTGATTTGAAGTACACAGACAATGAAGGCGTAGAGCAGACACCGGTTGTTCTTCACAGAGCAATCCTCGGTTCGCTCGACAGATTCATGGCATACATCATAGAGGAAACAAAAGGAAAATTCCCTGTATGGCTTGCACCGCTTCAGGTAAAGGTACTTCCTGTCAGCGACAAGACAATGGAGTATGCAACAAAGGTTTACGAGGCTATAGACGAGGCCGGAATCAGAACACAGCTTGATACACGTAATGAGAAAATCGGATACAAGATAAGAGAAGCTCAGCAGGTTGACAGAGCTCCTTATATGCTCGTTATCGGTGCAAAAGAAGCCGAGAACGGAAACATAAGCGTGAGAAGCAGAGATACCGGAGAGATAACAGAGATGTCTCTTGACGAGTTCATCGCAAAGGTGAAAAACGAAATCGAGACAAAGGCACATTAGTTATAAAACGGCATAAGCCGTTATGCAGTAGGTAGAGCCCCATGAAAAAAGACACGGAAGTCCTTGAATTTGCCAAGGAATGTATTGCTGAGAGCAAGCAGCTGTTTTACGAGAATAAAATTACTGAATCAGAGAAAGTTGCAGCGAGAGCCAGAGACATAGCGTTGGAGCAGGATGCTCCTCAGATTTATGCTCAGGCGATGAATATGCTTTACATTCTTTATGGTGCCATGGATGATTACACCAGAGCAATTGACTGCTTTATAAAAAATGAGGAAGTTTGTTTAAAGCATGGTTTCCATACAGAACTTTCCATTCTTTACATAAATATTGGTTCGAGATTTAAAAGCTTTGATGATTCGAAGACAGCGTCTTTGTATTTTGAAAAGGCTCTTGCCGAAAGAAAAAAGGTCGATAAAAAGAATGATTCGGTTGTGAGTTCACAGTTTGAGCTTGTCATGAGTATGAACCTTGGTGAACTTTATGCAGAGGCCGGTCAGATGGACAAAGCAGAGGAGCAGCTTAACATAGCTAGGAGCGAGGTGAAGAAATTCACTGAGCACAGAATCCTTTTCGGATTTGAATCGTTTGAGATGCTTCAGCTTTATAAACTCGGTCATTTAGATGAAGTGAAATCCGGAATTGACCATCTTGTTGAAAGTGCAATAAAGAGTGGCTTCAGTGCGGATTATATAGAATGCATTCATGATGTATGTACTCTTTTGAAAAACATGAAAGAGTATGATAAATGGAAAAAGGTTTTGGATCGCCTCAGAGATTTTGCGACAAGAGAGCATTTTTCCATGCACATCGAAATGCATGAGCAGTTGATGGATTACTACAAAACCATCGGCGAGGAAAAGAAATATATGGAAGAGTGTATTAAGTACACTCAACATATGATAGAAAAGAAGAAGATAGACAATCGCCATTCTGCCGAGAATATGAGGCTCATGCTTGAAAGTTACGAGGCTGAGAAAGACAGAAAGAAGGCTACCGAAAACCTTCACGTTGATACTCTCACCGGAGTCGGAACAAGAATCAAGATGCTTGAGGACAGCGTCGGATACATAAAAGAGTCTGCCGAGAAAGGAACAGCTATTACAGTCGGACTTTTGGATGTTGATTATTTCAAGAGCTGTAACGACACATACGGACACATTCGCGGAGATGAATGTCTTAAATCCATTGCTTCTGTGCTTCAAAACAGTGTTGCTGGCAACGGTTTTGTTTACAGATTTGGCGGAGATGAGTTTCTGGTGTTTATGCCGGGCCTCTCGGATGTGAACAAGCTTGAAAAAATAGCCCAGACAATTCAGGACAGAGTTGAGGCACTTGATATTGCAAATGAGAATTCGCCGGTTGCAAAGCATGTGACCATATCCCAGGGATACACAATGGGTGTTGCGGATAAAAACGACAATATCACTACACTGATAGATCTTGCCGACAAGGTTCTTTACAAAGCGAAGGACTGTGGCAGAAACAATCACAAATTTATGAGGATTCGCGAAATTCTTGCTGAGTCATAAAAAACCAAATTTGTATGTGATGCATGAAGATTGTGCGCTACAGACAAAAACAGACATATTAGCAGCACAGATACACGTAAAAATAGAAGTGTATCTGTGCTATTTTTAATTCACAAAAAAATGATTGACACACTTCGAATATTTTGGTATAGTATACGGTGCTTTATTGTGGTATAAAAGACAAAACTTTGTGCAATACCGAGAGAAAACGAGAGGTGGAACGTCGAATGGAGAAAAACAGAATACGCCCAGTCCAGGCTGGGAAGGGAATGCGTATGAGTTATTCGAAACAGAAGGAAGTTCTGCAGATGCCAAACCTTATCGAGGTTCAGAAAGATTCTTATCAGTGGTTTCTGGATCAGGGATTAAGGGAAGTTTTCGCAGATATTTCTCCTATTTCGGATTACAGTGGACATTTGAGTCTCGATTTTGTGGACTTCACTTTATGCAGGGATGATGTAAAGTACACTATTCCTGAGTGTAAAGAGAGAGACGCAACATATGCAGCACCGCTGAAGGTGAAGGTAAGACTTCACAACAAGGAAACTGACGAAATCAATGAGCACGAGATCTTCATGGGAGACCTGCCTCTTATGACTGAGACCGGTACATTCGTGATAAATGGTGCGGAGAGAGTTATCGTCAGCCAGCTTGTAAGATCGCCTGGTATTTACTATGGCATCGCACATGATAAGATTGGAAAACAGCTCTTCTCATGTACAGTTATTCCAAACCGTGGAGCATGGTTGGAGTACGAGACTGATTCAAATGATATCTTCTATGTAAGAGTAGACCGTACAAGAAAGGTGCCTATCACCGTTCTTATTCGTGCACTCGGACTGGGTACAAACCAGGAAATCATAGATATGTTCGGTGAGGAGCCTAAGCTTCTTGCTTCATTTGGTAAAGATGTTTCCACAAATTACGAAGAAGGTCTTCTCGAGTTATATAAAAAGATAAGACCGGGTGAGCCACTTTCAGTGGACAGTGCCGAGAGTCTTATAAACGGAATGTTCTTCGACCCTAGAAGATACGATCTTGCTAAGGTTGGACGTTACAAATTCAATAAAAAGCTCGCATTAAAGAACCGTATCAACAGACAGGTTCTTGCAGAGAGCGTAGTAGATACTACAACAGGAGAAATCATCGCAGAAGCAGGTGTTACTTTGGATCGTGAACTCGCAGATCGTATCCAGAATGCAGCTGTTCCTTACGTATGGATTCAGGGAGAAACAAGAAATATCAAGGTTCTCTCAAACATGATGGTTGATATCAGATGTTTCGTAGATCTTGATTGTGATCCTAAGGAACTTGGAATCACTGAGCTTGTTTACTATCCTGTACTTTCAAGAATTCTCGAAGAGAATGACAATCTTGAGGATATCAAGGAAGCAGTTAGACGTGATGCTCCGGATCTTATTCCAAAGCACATTACAAGAGACGATATTTTCGCTTCTATCAACTATAATATGCACCTTGAGTATGGCGTTGGTCATGATGATGACATTGACCATCTCGGAAACCGTCGTATCCGTGCGGTAGGTGAGCTTCTTCAGAACCAGTACAGAATCGGTCTGTCACGTTTGGAGAGAGTTGTTCGTGAGAGAATGACAACACAGGATCTTGAGGGTATTTCTCCTCAGAGCCTTATCAATATCAAGCCTGTAACTGCAGCTGTTAAAGAGTTCTTCGGATCTTCACAGCTTTCACAGTTCATGGACCAGAACAACCCACTTGGTGAGCTTACTCATAAGAGACGTCTTTCAGCACTTGGACCTGGTGGTCTTTCAAGAGACCGTGCCGGATTCGAGGTTCGAGACGTACACTACTCACGTTACGGAAGAATGTGTCCTATCGAGACACCTGAAGGACCGAACATCGGTCTTATCAACTCACTTGCTTCTTATGCAAGAATCAATGAGTATGGTTTCGTAGAGGCACCTTACAGAAAGATAGATAAAACAGATCCTAAGAATCCTCGTGTTACAAACGAAGTTGTATATATGACAGCTGACGAGGAAGATAACTACCATGTAGCTCAGGCTAACGAGCGTTTGGATGAGAATGGATACTTCGTGAGAAACTCCGTATCAGGACGTTATCTCGACGAGACACAGGAATACGACAAGACAATGTTCGATTACATGGACGTGTCTCCTAAGATGGTATTCTCTGTTGCTACAGCACTTATCCCATTCCTTCAGAACGACGATGCTAACCGTGCGCTCATGGGATCAAACATGCAACGTCAGGCTGTCCCGCTTCTCACAACTGAGGCGCCGGTTGTTGGTACAGGTATGGAGACCAAGACCGCAGTTGACTCAGGCGTTTGCGTTGCTGCTAAGAAGGGCGGTATCGTAGAGAGCGCTGTTTCAAACGAAATCGTTATCAAGAATGATGACGGAGAGAGAGATGTTTACCGTCTCACAAAGTTCTCAAGAAGTAACCAGAGCAACTGCTACAACCAGAGACCTATCGTATTCAAGGGCGACAGAGTTGAGGCGGGCGAAGTTATCGCAGACGGTCCTTCTACATCAAACGGAGAACTTGCATTAGGAAAGAACCCTCTCATCGGTTTCATGACATGGGAAGGTTACAACTACGAGGATGCCGTTCTTTTGAGCGAAAGACTTGTACAGGATGATGTTTATACATCAATTCATATAGAAGAATACGAAGCAGAGTCAAGAGATACTAAGCTCGGACCTCAGGAGATTACAAGCGCTGTTCCCGGTGTCGGCGAGGAAGCTTTAAAAGACCTCGACGAGAGAGGAATCATCCGTATCGGTGCAGAGGTTCGTGCCGGTGATATCCTTGTTGGTAAGGTTACACCAAAGG
>JAILLZ010000154.1 GCA_024692885.1 Lachnospiraceae bacterium
AGATTACGCGAAGGATACGAACTACACACTCATCGAGAAGCTGCTCGTCTAAGCTGAGGTTCTCCTCGCAGTTTACAGCATCTATGATTTCCTGAATGTCACTCTGTGTACCAGGCATCACGAGGTCATTTCCTGCTGCGATACATTTTGCTGCAGCTGAGCCGCCGCCTGTGTTGGTTGTGGTCCAGTCGGTCATGAATACTCCGGTGAATCCCCACTCTTTTCTGGCAACTTCGGTGATGAGGTCAAAGCTGTTTGCTGTGTGCTCGCCGTTGACCTTGTTGTAGCTGCTCATTATGGACATTGGGTCCGATTCTTTAACTGCAATTTCAAATCCCTTGAGATAGATTTCTCTTAATGCTCTCTCGGATACTATACTTGAAACGCCCATTCTGTTCTCTTCCTGGTTGTTGCAGCTATAGTGCTTGATGGTGGTTCCTACTCCCGGAAGTGACTGTACTCCCTTAGTAATTGCAGCTGCCATCCATCCGCTGACTACAGGGTCTTCAGAGTAGTACTCGAAGTTTCTTCCGCAGAGAGGATTTCTGTGAATGTTCATTCCAGGTGCAAGCCAAAGTGTTACGCCAAACTCCTCGAGTTCTTTTCCGATAAGCTTTCCAACTTCCTCGACAAGCTCTTTGTCAAATGTCTGAGCAAGAAGTGTTCCAACAGGAATTGCGCTGCAATACTGATAGTGGTAAACACTTCCCTCGTGAAGAAATTCCGTAGCGAAAAATCTGTTTTCGAGTTTCTCTATTGCGTTCAAAACATAGATTGAACCGTCTTCTTTATTTTCTTCGTATCTCTGCTGAATTCTGATTCCGGCAGGTCCGTCTGCAAGAACGATGTTTGCAACGTTGAATTCATCCCTAAGAACCGGTGTGGTTTCTCCGGCTGCTCCCGGTACGGTAACTGCGGCGTTTCCGATAAATTCGGATGATCCTGAAGAAGGACGTCCGCAACAGAGAATTGCCTTCTGCTCGAGAGAAAGCTTTTTCATGGTCTCTATTGCAAGCTTTGTGTATTCGTCTGCATTGCTCTCGTCAAGGATGCCGTTTACACCTGCATCATCAAAGTCTACTCCTGAATTTCCGGTTTCAACGGTAATGAATTCGTCTATTACAATGGCAGGTTTCTGAGAAATCAGATAGGCCTTTTCAAATTCCTCTCTCCATCTTTCCACCATAGAATCCTCCGGCTTGTACAAAGGAAGGGAATCTTTAAGCGGGCAAATGTTCTCGAACGATCTGGTCCAGATGAGTTCCTTTGTCTCGAGGGCTCCTGCCATCTTATATTCATGACCTGCGTTCTCGGTCATGATGTAATACAATCCCTCCTCGAGATAGTATGAAGCTCTGGCTGTATGCCATGACTCAAGCATCTCAAGTTTGAATGAAAGAATGAGTTCAGTGCTCTCTCCCGGATTTAAGACAGGTGTCTTTCCGAAAGTTACAAGTCTTCTCTTTTCCTTTTTCCACTTAACCACCGGTGCGGCTGCGAATACGAGAACGACTTCTTTTCCCGGAACATTTCCGGTATTTGTGACTTTAACCTTTACCGTTGCCATGCCTTTTTCCACGGAAAGATCTGTTGGTTCCTGATCAAAGGAAGTGTAAGACAGACCGGCTCCGAAAGGATATCTTGGTCTGATGTCGAAGCTTTCAAAATAGCGGTATCCAACGTAAATATCTTCGAAGTATTTTTCCTCAATAACATTTCCGTTGTTGTGGCTGAAGGTCTCCCATGAAGGGTAATCAGAATAATGATATGCCCATGTGTCGGTGAGTCTTCCGCAAGGATTTACAGCGCCCGTCATAATGTCTGCAAGCGCATTTCCGCCTTCCATTCCGGCCTGTGACATGACGATGAGTGCGGAAATCTTGAACTCATCCATAAAGTTGGTGTCAATGATTCCGCCTGCATTTATAACTACAATTGTGTTTGGATATTTTTTTGTTATCTCATGAAGAGTCTCATGTTCAGAGTCGGAAAGGTAATAATCGCCCTTAACCTCTTTTCTGTCGGCTCCCTCTCCGGAAATTCTGCTTATCACGTAAATAGCAGTGTCTGCTTCCGTCTTTTCAATCGGTGCGCCGAGCGGTGCCTGCATTGGATTTGATGCATGAGCTCTGTACAGATTTGGGAATTCAAGAGGTGTTCCTGCCAGTTCGTAAATCTTGTTCTTCCAATCTTCAAAAGCGACATTATATCTTCTGTCATAATCTTCGAGCCATTCGTCGTTTGTGATTACAAGACCTGCATTTCTAAGGCCCTCGTCAACACTGACGTTAACTCTGTTGTTGACAGATCCAGAACCTGTTCCACCCTTGATGGTGTATCTTGCACCGTATCCGTAAAGTGCAACCTTGTCACCTTTTTTCAGTGGTAAAATGCCATTGTTTTCAAGAAGAACCATTCCCTCTGCGGCAGATCTTCTGGACAATTCTCTGTGGGCAATCTCACGCTCGGAAATCTCATTTGAAAGTGTGCCCGAAAAACCCCTCTCTTTTAACTTCATAAAACCCTCCGTTACATAAACCCTATGTGAAAATCAACTATAAAGTTGATACCTCACGATAATCGATACTAAAAGTTACAAACTATATATTAATTTGCATTGTCCGCAACACCATAATTTTACTACGTTACAAGCATAAAAAATAGAATACTTTATTATAAAAATAGAATTTGCCGACTATTTTGCATTCTATACATTCAATAAATCGAACTCTTGTAACCTACTTTTCCTGCATACGATAAAGCTCGTAGTAAGCTCCCTTTCTTTCCAGGAGTTCGTCATGTGATCCCTCTTCAAGAATTTTTCCGTGAGATATAACGATTATTCGGTTGGCGTGCCTTATTGTTGAAAGGCGGTGCGCCACTATCAGCATGGTTCCGATGTTCATCATCTTGAGGAGTGAATCCTGTATAAGCTGCTCCGTCTCGGTGTCGATATTTGCGGTTGCCTCATCCAAAATCATAACGTCAGGCTTGTGAATAATGGTTCTGGCGAAGGAAAGAAGCTGTCGCTGTCCCGTCGAGAAGTTGTTTCCTCTCTCACGCACTTCCTCGTCAAGCCCGCCCGGAAGTTTGTTTATAAATCTGTCTGCGTTCACGTATCTGCATGCTTCAAGCACCTCTTCGTCCGTGATGGTATCCTCACGCAAAACGATGTTGCTTCTTATGGTTCCCGCAAAGAGGAAAACATCCTGAAGCATCTGGCCAAAGTGACGTCTTAAGCTGCTTACCTTTATCTTTCTGATGTCGATGCCGTCTACAAGTATCTGGCCCTTTTGGATGTCATAGTTTCTGCAGAGAAGCGAGAGAATGGTTGTCTTTCCCGAGCCCGTAGAGCCCACAAAAGCTATGGTCTCCTTCGGATTTATATGGAATGACACTCCTTTAAGAACCCATTCCTCATCCTCATAGGCAAACCAAACATCCTTAAACTCTATCTCGCCTCTTACTGTTTCAAGCTCGATGGCGTCAGGTTCATCAACTATCTCAGGCTCCATATCCATAACCGAAAAGATTTTTTCGGCCGAGGCAAAAGCCGACTGAAGCCAGTTGAACTGCTCGGCAAGCTCCTGTATCGGAGTGAAAAATTTGGAAATATACATGTAAAATGATATCAAAACTCCGCTGGTTATAACCTGTCCGAAGACCTGCTCATTTTTTATATAGCCTTTTCCGCCAAGATAAAACAGGCACAAAACCGATGAAATATAAAGCATGTAAACAATCGGTCTGAATATACTGAATACAAATATCTGCTGATTCTTTGCCCATTTAAGATAATTGTTTTTCTCGCGAAACTCTCCGAGTTTCTTGTCCTCATTATTGAATATCTGTATGACCTTCATTCCCGAAAGGTTCTCTGAAAGATAGGTATTTATATCGGTTGTACCATCCTTAACTCTTCTGTACGCCTGTCGTGAAAACTTTCTGAAAACGACTGTAAACAAAACGATGTATGGCACAAAACAAAGCACCATAAGAGTCAATTCAAAATTCAAAAACAACATTCCCGCAAACACACCGATGATGACAAAGGCGTTTTTGACCAGTTTTACCACGATGCTTGTAAACATCTGTGAAATGGCATTTGGATCGTTTGTTACACGGGTCACCAGTTTTCCGACAGGTATGTGGTTGAACTGGTCGTGCGAGAGGCTTTCTATGTGAATGAAAAGGTCCTCTCTTATTGCCGACATAATCTTCTGTCCTGTCTTTTGCAAAACTATTGCCTGATAATATGTACAAAGCATGGAAACGATGAGTATTCCCATGTACATTGCAACGAGGCGAACGAGTGAGGACATTCCAAAATCGTTCTTCACGAGCTCTTCGGCGCGTCCGACAAGTATCGGCGACAAAATATCGTAGGCTATGGAAAACGCCATCAAAACAAGCACCAATATGAACTGTGCCCTGTAAGGTTTTGCATAAACCGAAAGGCGCTTTACTATTTCCGAATCGTCCATGTTTCGGTCAAATCCTATGGAATTCTTTTTGTCCTTCATAAAAATGTAAGCAAGGATAAAAAGAACCGCAAAAAAGCTAACCGTAATAAATGTAAGAATGAGTGGATAATATTCTCTCATGACTATTCTCCCCTCCTCTCAACACTTGCTGCAGTCACATCTTCATTGATATC
>JAILLZ010000161.1 GCA_024692885.1 Lachnospiraceae bacterium
ATGACATTTTTTCACGAAATTCTTGAGGTCTTTATTGTCCCCAAGTCTTCTGTCCAGTCTTTTGTAATCTGTGGTCTCGTATCCATGTCCAACCGACTCAAAAAGCGGGCCAATATAAATAGCATTAAATCCTGGATAGAAGAATTCGATGTGGATGGAATAAGGCTTGATGCGGCTGATGTCATGGATTTTGAGTACATGAAAGAAATGAGAAGAACCGGAGATTCCCTGAAAAAAGATTTCTATCTAATGGGAGAGGTTATTCACGGAGATTACACCAGGTGGGTGAACAGCGAGACACTTCATGCGGTAACCAACTATGTGCTTCACAAGGCCTTGTATTCGGGACATAACGATCACAATTATTTTGAGATTGCCCACACCGTAAAACGACTCAATGATATGGGGGCAAACCGTCCGGACGGGCTTAAGCTCTACAATTTTGCGGATAACCATGATGTGGAGAGAATTTATACAAAGCTAACAAATAAGATGAACTACGTTCCCGTCCACATACTCATGTATACCCTTCCGGGAGTACCTTCCGTATACTACGGCTCTGAGTTTGCCATAGAAGGAAAAAAGGAGAAATTCTCAGATGACTCGCTAAGACCTTGTCTTAATCTGGCTCAATTTGAAAACGATGAGAAAGCTATGCAGTACGCAAAATTCATTTCTGCCTTGGGGCATGTCAGACAGGAGAATCAGGCTCTTTCCTATGGAATATACGAGGAGCTTCTTCTCACCAACAGACAGTATGCGTTTGCCAGAAACCTAAACGGAAACAGAGTTATCATCACAGTTAACAACGATGAGAATCCTGCGGACATATATGTAGATGCTGAAGATGGCGTGACCTACAGAGGTGCATTGTGGAATGAAAAAGTGAGGTGCGAAGGCGGAAAACTTCATGCGACAATAGGAGCAAATTCCGGAGAAATCTGGATACCTGAAGGGCATACAGATAATAAGAATAGTATAGATGTGGATGACTGTGTTGTCTTACGGGAATCTGACCCGTTAGTTGAGCCAAGCACTATGCCACAGCAAAATAACAATGAAGATGATTCAAATATTGTATTTGATTCAAGTAAGGTTCCTTCTCACGAGAGATATGAGGAGATGACGGTCGAAGAACTGCAACAGTGTGTTCTTGCGAAGCTTGCAAAGAACGGACCGCTTACCGACAGGATGAAACAGGATGTGGCGGAGAATGTTTATAAAGACTCACTCATTAATTGGGTAAAGAGTTTCAGATAGAAGTGGGGTTATATGGAAAAAGAGGAGAATGTATTTTTTGCCGGGAGAACAATGGCAGATCATAAAGGGCTTATATACGAAAGAGTTCTTCACGACAATTCAACCTATGTAAAGGTGCTTTGCATCAGTCTTGAGGGCGAGGCTATGAAAACAGTGGTTTCAAATCACTGGCACAGAAGCATGGAGATTATATATCCTTTGATAGGATGTGCTCATATTCGCATTGGAGAAAAACACTATGCGATAAACGTAGGAGATGTCTTTGTTGTAAATCCGGGTGAGGTTCATGAACTATACAACACATCGGATGAGACACGCTATTTGGGTTATGCCATACAGATACCGTTTTCGTTTTTAAATCAAAACATTTCAGGTTTTGGAAAGATGCGATTTGAGCACCTGATAAAGGACTGCGCTTCGGAATTTACCAATGCACTGGACAAACTTATCGAGGCCTATGACAGTAATGATTTATACAGCAATCTCAGCGTGAAAGCAGCTTTGTACGAGATGAGTTTTCTTTTGCTGAAGAACTATTCAAAGCAGGATGAAGCGGGAGAAATCCCATCGGACAAGCAGAGAGAACACCTGACAAAGGCAGTAAATTTCATGGACAGAGAGAGCGACAATATCGATTCCATGGATGAGGTTGCTTCATATTGCGGATTGTCTTATGGCTACATAGCAAATTTGTTTAATGAGTTTTTGGGTATTTCCATGACGGAGTATCTGAATCAGATTCGATTGGAAAAAGCGGAGGAAGACCTTATCAGAACGGACAAATCCATAACTGAAATAGTGTCAAACCGCGGTTTTTCAAACTCGAAAACTTTTTACAGAGTATTCAAGCAACACCATAACGAAAGTCCCAAGGCTTACAGACGCAAATACAGAACATGAGAAAATGACATAAATTTAGATGATAAATAACCTTTTTTTGAGCATATTTGTTCCTTATAATTTCCTTTGTCGGAATAAATAGAAGGGTTCCGATGATAAACATAGGAAGTAGGAGGGAAATATGTTTAAGAAATTAGCAGGTTTATCAATGGTTGTTGCTATGTCTGCGGCATTGGCTGCTTGTGGATCAAGCCAGTCAGCTTCAACAGCAGATGAAAAAGCAGCAGACACCGAGAAAGAGGTTTCGGAAGTGGCAGAGACAGAAACAGCAGCAGATACCGAAGTGGCTACTGACACAGCAGTAGAGGGAGCCGTGACAGGTACCTATGATATTGTTATCACAGGTTATGACTGGGGTGCAGGAGTGAATGAGGTGACCTTGAATCTTGACAGTGCGCTTGATTCGGTATCAGCTGATGATTTTTCAGTAACAGAGACAAAGATGTCTACAGATTGGACTTCAGAGACTTTCGATATAGTTGAAGTGACAGTAGACAGACAGGTAACAGATGCTTACTTTGTCGATGCAGAGGGAAACAAGACAGATGAGCCTTCAAACAATGTAAAGCTTGAGCTCTATGTTTCACCTAACGATGGATCACCGTTCCTGTTCTCAATGGCAACACAGTTCAACACATACAGCAATCCGTATTATCTCAACATCAATGCTTCTGATACAGCATCATTTGCATTGGATATAGCACAGGATTATGCAAACAAAACCACATCGGCAGATAATTGGGGACTCGATTCTTACGAGGCATCTGACGGAGTAAATTACAGCTACGCATACTACAATCCTGAGACAGAGTCAGACACACTTTTCGTATGGCTTCATGGAATGGGAGAAGGCGGAACAGAGGATACAGATCCTTACCTCACAATTCTTGCAAATAAGGTAACTGCTCTTGCGTCAGATGAATTCCAGAGCACAGTTGGCGGCGCATATGTGGTTGCTCCACAGTGTCCAACATACTGGATGGATTCAGACGGTGCCATGGGCAACTTCAACGGTGGTATAGCAGCAGATGGCTCAAGCTTCTACAAAGAGTCACTTGAGGAGTTCATCGATGCTTATGCAGAAAAAGTCGGCGCTACAAAGATTGTAGTAGGCGGATGCTCAAACGGTGGATACATGACAATGGTTCTTGCAATGAGCAGACCTGATGCTTACGCCGGTGTAATTCCAATCTGTGAGGCAGTTTCGGACGAATATATCACAGACGAGCAGATTGCATCACTTGTAGATCTTCCAATGTACTTCATCTACTCAGAGGATGATACAACCGTAGATCCTACACTTTGCGAAGTTCCTACTATCGAGAGACTTAAAGCTGCCGGAAAGACAGACGATACTCTCCACGTTTCAACAACAGAGCATGTTGTAGATACATCCGGACTTTATACAGATGCTGATGGAAACCCTTATCAGTACATGGGTCACTGGTCATGGATTTACTTTGACAATAACGATTCAAAGTGTAACGATGACGGACTTACAGCATGGGATTTCATCGCAAACGTTGTAAAATAATAAACAACATATGCCTTGTTAAGGCGGCGCTCCCTATATGGAGCGTCGTCTTTTTTGCATTGCAATTTGAAAAGATGAAAGCAGAGGATAAAAATAAAATTGCGAATAAATCACAACACTGGCAATAGAACTCAAAATAAAAAAATACTTTATCAAAATTTACAGAAAACGGTATCTTTTTCCTGAGATTCATAGTACAATAATCTAGTACTATTTTCTTATTAAAGAAGGAGAAAGGTTATGAAGAAAAAACGTGGTTCTTTGATGACAGTCATTGTTGGGTCGATTCTTTTGGCTGTAATTATTACAGCTGCTCTGATTGAAGTATTTTCAATCTCTAACACGGTAAGTTTTAACAACACTCAGACTGAAGCATACAGGGAGAGACTCTTGGATGACATAAAGGCTGAGCTTAAAAATGAGACGCAGGTAGCAATGAGTATCTGCGAAGTTATGTACAGTCGTTATGAAGCGGGGGAGATGACTCTTGATGAAGCGAAAGTAGCCTCTGCTGATATTATCAGGGAACTTAGATATAACGACGGCTCCGGATACTTCTGGGTTGATACATCCGAAGGTATAAACGTTGTTCTTCTCGGAAGAGACACAGAGGGACAGTCCAGATGGGATTCAGTAGATCCTAACGGAACTTATTTCATTCAGGAAATGATTAAAAACGGTATGCAGGATGGCGGAGGATACACAGACCTCATGTTCGCAAAACCTGATGAGACAGAACCACTTCCTAAGATAAATTACACAGCTTACTATGAACCTTTTGACTGGGTTATGGGAACCGGTGTATGGGTTGATTACATAGACAGTCTTCAGGAAGAATATAACAAAAATGCAACGTCAGCTTTATACAGAAGTATGAACAGCTCCGTTTTGATAGTAATTATCCTTATAATTGTTGGATTAGTAATTGCAATATACATGGGTAAACGAATCACCAAGCCTATCATTCTTGTTACCAGTCAGATGACCAGAATGGCCGGTAGCGATTTTACCGACAACGATGAAATGGAGCAGGTAAAGAAGCTTAAGGGCAAAAATAATGAAATCGGCCAGATATCTGAGGCACTCGAGCTTATGCACACAAACATAAGAGATATAATGAGAAAAATCAGTGACACCACGGATTATGTTGCTTCTGCTTCAGAAGAACTTTCTGCAAGTGCATCTCAGTCTGCAACAGCCAGTGAGATGGTTGCAAACTCTTGTACAAGTGTAGCCGGCTCATGCAGCATACAGATTTCTGCTGTTGAGGATGCAAGTGGTGAGACAGACCAGTTCGTTGGCAACATGGAAGAGTTCAAGAATGCTATTTTAAAGACCACTGAGATGATAGATACCACAAACGAAGCTGCCACCAAGGGCGCTCAGGACATGACAAATGCCACCAACATGATGGAAACCATTAAAGAATCGGTAGAAAGCACTGCGGCAGTTGTTGAGTCTCTCGGAGAACAGCTTAAGAATATCGACAGTTTTGTTGATACAATTTCAGAGATTGCAAATCAGACAAACCTTCTTTCTCTCAATGCTTCGATAGAGGCGGCCAGAGCCGGTGAGATGGGTAAAGGATTTGCGGTTGTTGCAAGTGAAATCAGTCAGTTGGCAGATCAGTCCAATGGTGCTGCTCTTAAGATTACAGATTTGATTTCTGATATTATGAAGAACTCACGTGAAGCAGTAAATGCCATGAGAGACGGCGCTAAGAGCGTTATGGAAGGAACCGAGACCGTAAATGAGGCCGGCAACACATTCTCTCATATTGTAGAAATGGTTCACTCCATATCAGATGAATCTGAAAGAATGAGCGAGATCGTTGCTCAGCTTTCCGATGGAACCGATACCATTGTCGGAAACATCAAGAAGATTGAGGATATGAGTGTGAGTGTTGCGGATGAAACATCAAATGTTTCAGCTGCATCCGAGGAGCAGACTGCATCCACAAACGAGGTTGCCGAGGCTTCCGATAAGTTGGCTGAGAATGCCCAGGAACTGCAGAAAATTGTTTCGCAGTTTGCATTGTAGTAAACAATACAAAAAATAATAAATTGAAACCGATATAAAATCATTGCAATTTCTCAACTGTAGACACAAGGTTTTCTAAGCATTTTACAAAGGTTTGCTAAGAAAACCTATCGTCTTTCATAGAGAAATTGCAATTGTTTTTGTATCGTTTTTAATAATAATACTTTGTGTATCTGTTATTATTTTTTTTATTTTGTCGATAACATAAATGAATAATACTTTATATTGGTATGCATATTAAGATTGCAGGGCAAATGGATGGGCCATATCAGCCAAGGAGGGCGCGTATGATCTTAAGTTCTGTTAATATAAAAAACAATTATGTAAAGCCTTTCGGCAATAAGAATTCAAACAATAATGTTCTGCAGAATCAGTCTGCGCAAAAAAACGTCACGGAATCAATGAATCCCCTTAAAAGAATGGAAATACAGGAAAGAGCGAATGCCAAGCAGGGTAACTCTGTTATAGAGCAAAGTCTGTATTATTCCAATCAACTCAGAGCAACCAGAATGCAACAGAAGAGTACAACACTTGAAAAGAAGAAACTTCAATACAATTTTAAAAAGGTTTCTTCTCAGATTTTGAGGAGTAAAACGTCCGTCAGTGCAAGAAAGGCTGTTCAGGCTGCATCTAGAGAAGTGACCAGGCTAAAACGCCTTAAATCGAACGGTGATTACGATGAAGAAGAACTTCAGCTTGCAATAGACCATGCAAAGTCAATGGAGAGGGTGGCAAAAAAGAAAGTAAAACACCTAGAGCAGGAGGAAATGGTTGAACGCCACGGAAAAGGTACCTTCGTAGAATACGAAGACGAGAAAGAAGAGGAAATCAGGGCAGAGGATCGCGTTGAGTACACAGAACCGGAAGACATGGAACGCATGTTAACAGAAGCTGCATTGTCTGAGGGAGAAATAGATGAAGAAGTCTTTAGCGAGCTTTCATTAGAAGATATGGAAAGCCTTGAGAGTATGGAAGAAATCAGCATGGCCATGTCTGATATGCTGGAGCAGATGTATGACAGCATGAGTGAACTCATGGAGGAGCTTGACCTTAGCGAATTGTCCGAGTCAATGTTTGCTCCTGATCCGAATATGCCGGAAGAAGATTTGAAGTTATTCAAACAAAAACACCGCAATAAGGAAATGAAAGAGATAACCAAGGCCGACATGGATTATCTCAAGGGATTGATGGAGCACAATCAGAAACAGATGGAATCCGGCGGAGTTCAACTTTCCAGTGGTTCTGCTGATTTCTCAGGTGCCATAGCTGCCGCACCGACCGTTGATCCCGGCGGTGGCGGAGTGAATGTGATAGTATAAATTATTTTGTGTAATAAAAATCAATTGCTAGTAAGGTGAGGAGGGCTAAATGCCCTCCCTATTTTATTCTATTTGGTTACCAAACCTTTGGATTCTGCTACTTTTTTATGAAATGCATAATAGGCAGTGCTTTATTCGTGGTAAATCCTGCCTTTTTCCGATAACTCCTGATATAGGCAGTTCATTTTGGCCATGTTGTTCTGCCACTAAAACGTTTTATCTAATATAGGCAGAGTATTTTTCTGAAAATCAACTGCCAGTATTAAAGATATTAGGATAGTGGCAGACTCTCTATCCAAAAACTAACTGCCTATACATGATAATTTCAAATAGTAGCAGAAACTAGGTGCTAAAACTAACTGCCACCTTGGCTTATTATTAAATAGAGGCATTAATTAGGTCTTTCTTATCTTAGCAACGACCGTTGCAAGAAATACGGTGGATTTCTGTTAAGCAAGAAACGAAGACGCGATAGACGGGGCTCGAAAAAGCCGTCACTATAAATAAGAAAGGAAAATCAAGGCTTTCATCACTATTATTAAGACACATTGATACTTTGCTTATGTCGTAGCGTATGGTAGATGGTGGACGATCGAAATACATTATTATATACGCGCGCTTGTTAGCTTTGCTACGGCATATTTTATAAAATGCTACGA
>JAILLZ010000223.1 GCA_024692885.1 Lachnospiraceae bacterium
TGCCAGTCCGTTGATTGTATCTTTGAGCACCACCCTTTCGGACACGGCGAGAGGGTACTTGAAATATATGCTTCTTGTATGTGGATATTACATGATAGGAAGTTCTATCAACAAGACTACTATCGCCGGAATATTCTGTGCCGGAGGAGACACCAAGTTTGGATTCATATGCGACACCATTACCATGTGGCTTTTTTGTGTACCTCTCGGAGCAATAGCTGCTTTTGTTTTGAAACTACCGGTACTTGTAGTATTTTTTATCCTGAATCTTGATGAGATGGTTAAGTTACCTGCTGTGTACAAGCATTACAAGAATTATAAGTGGTTGAACAACATAACAAACGAGAATGCCTAAGATTGATAAAAACCTAAAGAATTCTAAAGATTAATGTACTCATATTGTAATAGCATTTCATATTATATAGAGTCAAAGTGTAAGTAGATATCGAAAGAACTATATATAGGGGGTTGAGTATGGAGAAGAGTACTTTTATAACGTTGTCTGCTGTTGGGCTTACACTTTTTGTAGTAATAATAGGAACACTGGGTATAAAACTACAGGACAGAGACAGAATAACGGAGAAAACAGTTGGGACATATGCGACAGGTAATTTTTCGGATAGCAAGTACATTGTGCTTGATATGGAAGGAAAAGCATATCATTACAAACAATATGATATGATGTTTAAAGGAACCTACGAAGATCTTGAAGACACGGTATATATTGAAAATGAAGAAGAAAAACATGCACTGGTACATGTAGATCAGAAACTCTATATGTATGAAGAGGGCGATGATGAGGTAATATGTTATGAAAAGATAACGGATACTCCGACGTTTATGAATGTAAATCCATAAACAATAAACAATAAACAATAAAACGAGGTTAGCGTATTTGAATACGCCAGCCTCGTTTTTGTAATTAGGTTAAAAAGTTAATTCAAAGTGTAAAATACTATGCTTCTATCTTACAGAACTTCTTCTTACCACGTTTAAGTATAAAATCTCCGCTTCTGAAGTCGTCGAGTGTGTAGTTTGTAGCAATATCAGTAACCTTTTCGTCATTTACTGTAACGCCGCCCTGCTCAACATTTCTTCTTGCCTCAGATCTTGAAGCAGCAAGTTTTGAAACTACGAGAAGCCCCATGATATCTATGCTGCCGTCGCGAAGGTCAGCCTCTGTGATTGTGACAGAAGGCATATCAGCAAGGTTTCCGCCACCTGCGAAGAGAGCTTTTGAAGCTTCTATTGCTTTAGAAGACTCTTCCTCTCCGTGAACAAGTTTTGTGAGCTCGAATGCGAGGATGTCCTTTGCTTCGTTGAGCTGTGCACCTTCCCAGCTTTCCATCTTCTCAATCTCCTCGAGCGGAAGGAAGGTAAGCATCTTGAGACACTTGATAACATCAGCATCGCTGACATTTCTCCAGTACTGGTAGAACTCAAACGGAGTAGTCTTATTTGCGTCGAGCCATACAGCACCTGAAGCTGTTTTACCCATCTTCTTTCCTTCAGAATTCAAGAGAAGGTTGATAGTCATGGCGTAAGCGTCTTTTCCGAGTTTACGACGGATAAGCTCGGTACCTCCGAGCATGTTGCTCCACTGATCATCTCCACCGAACTGCATGTTACATCCGTACTTGTTGTAGAGTGTGTAGAAGTCGTATGACTGCATGATCATGTAGTTGAACTCAAGGAAAGAAAGTCCCTTTTCCATACGCTGCTTGTAGCACTCAGCTGTAAGCATTCTGTTTACTGAGAAGTGTGCTCCGACATCGCGGAGAAGCTCGATGTAGTTCAAGTCCAAAAGCCAATCGGCATTGTTTACCATCATAGCTTTTCCTTCGCCGAACTCGATAAATCTGCTCATCTGCTTCTTAAAGCATTCGCAGTTGTAAGCGATGGTCTCCTTTGTCATCATCTGACGCATGTCAGTTCTTCCGGATGGGTCTCCGACCATGGCAGTACCGCCACCGATAAGAGCGATAGGTTTGTTTCCGCCCATCTGAAGTCTCTTCATAAGGCAAAGAGCCATGAAATGTCCTACGTGAAGAGAATCTGCTGTTGGGTCAAAGCCAATGTAGAAAGTGGCTTTACCATTGTTGATAAGATCTCTGATCTCTGCTTCGTCTGTTACCTGTGCGATAAGACCACGGGCAACGAGTTCATCGTATAAAGTCATGTTTTCTCCTTTCGATTCCGCTTCTATAAAAATAAAGCGGCAAGATAATGTAATAATTTTAAGGACAAAAAAACTTCGTCCTTATCACTAAGGACGAAGTGCAAACTCCGTGTTACCACCTTATTCCCCAATGCCTTCACACACATTGGCTCATGAAGTGTCTATCAACACTTCTGTTCTGTAACGTGAACAAATACGTCGCAGCCTACTGTCATATAAAAGTTCGGTGCGCAGCTCGCGGATGTATTCATAAACAGCGTTTCATGGACCTCTCACCGACCGGTACCTCTCTGTATGGCTTGCTGAATATTACTTCTTCCGTTCATAGCCTTTAAACAAGAGGTATTATATAAAGGAACGAAGTGATTTGTCAATAAAATGTATTCATAATGAAGAAAATAAGCTATATTATATAAACGTAATCAAAATGGTTACTTTTGTAATTGATCGATAAATACGATAAGCAGAATACAGAAATGTTAATTATAAGTGCAAAGCAAATGCACAATTGAAAGAGGAAAATATGGCATATCTTGGAGAACCGGCAAATACCATCGCGGTATTGCAGAAATATAATTTTAATTTTCAAAAGAAATTCGGACAGAACTTTCTCATAGACAAACATGTTCTTGAGAAAATAATCAGGTCGGCAGAAATAACAAAGGATGACTTTGTATTGGAAATCGGACCGGGAATCGGAACGATGACACAGTATCTTTGCGAAGCCGCAAGAGAGGTGTGCTCGGTTGAGATAGACAGAAATCTGATCCCTATACTTGAAGATACATTAAAAGAATATGACAATGTGGAAATAAAAAATGAGGATATCTTAAAAGTGGATATCAAGGCGTTGGCAGAAGAAAAAAATGGTGGAAAACCGATCAAGGTAGTTGCCAATCTTCCATATTATATAACGACACCTATCATCATGGAGCTTTTTGAGAGTGGAACTCCGATTGAAAGCAT
Organism: Lachnospiraceae bacterium; assembly: GCA_024692885.1. Classification (GTDB taxonomy): domain Bacteria; phylum Bacillota; class Clostridia; order Lachnospirales; family Lachnospiraceae; genus JAILHT01. Next base: position 3,146 of record JAILLZ010000223.1, read on the forward strand.
TACCATCATGGTGCAAAAAGAAGTGGCCGACAGGATGCAGGAAAAACCGGGAAGCAAGGAGTACGGCGCATTGTCGTTAGCAGTGCAGTATTATGCAAAGCCCGAGATAATGGCCTTTGTTCCGGAAAACTGTTTTATGCCAAGACCTAAGGTGGGAAGCGCGGTTATAAAGCTGACAAGATACGAAAAACCACCTGTAGATGTGAAAAACGAAAAGCTGATGTTTTCTATAATAAGAGCATCTTTCAACCAGAGAAGAAAAACGCTTGCAAACGGATTGAAGAACGGCGGAGGCTTCGGGCTCACGAAAGAGCAGATCGAAGAGAGTATAGAAGAGCTGGGATATCCGGCAACAGTACGAGGAGAAAAACTCAGTCTCGAGGAATTTGCAACATTGGCTAATATCATAGAAAGCAAAAAAAGTATATAAATAATAATAAAAAGGACAAGTATCTAGTACAAAGGTACTTGTCTTTTTTGGCTGACCTATTTATAATAAAATGGAATATGATTAGCTACAGGGAAGTACTTGGGAATAGAGATGGACAGAATATCATATAACGGTCAAATCCGCGGATGGATGAACCGCATCTTGGAAAACAGAGGAATAGACGCAGAGGAGACGATAAAGCATTGCGTGTTGTTGGAGCAGTATGCTCTTTCAACGGAGGATTTGAATCTTCTCGGGTTTTCTTATTATTACATGGCTGAGACATATTACGGCCTGAATGATATAGAAAAACTCTTCATGTACATGACTAAGGCTTTGGGCTATCTTGAAGCCACTTCACAGTGGGAGCTTGCAGCCAGAGCTTACAATCTGTTGGGAATAACATCTATGAACCGTGGAAATGCTCCATTTGCCATGGAGTATTATCTGAATGGTTTGACATACAGCAGTAAAAATGAATATTACGATTTGCAGATTATACTTACCGCCAATATAGCTTCATTATATATGAATGTAGGTGAGTATGTTGAGGCGACAAGGTACCTGGAACAGGGATATCAGGTAATAAAAACACACCCTGAACTTCCGGAGTACTATCCTTTTCTGTGCGTTATAGAGACAGGGCTTGCAAAATGTTATATGATGCGGGAGCTTTTGGATGTTGCCTGGGACCATCTTGCAATAGCAGAGCAGGAGTGCCTTCCAAAGCTGGAACAGGTAGATTTAATCTACGTAAAGGCGCTTGAGGCCAGACTTTATAATGCCGGAAGCAATGAAGAGGGAAGAGATGAGGCATTAAAAGTGGTAACGGAAATGTTGGAAAACAACTTTGCGTTGCTTGACTACTTTGATGAGTTTTATGAGCTTGCCGAAATGCTTCTGGAGACAAAAAAAGAAGATCAGTTTTGGAAGATTATGGACATCTTGGAGGAACTGACTACACAGGCCAAGGTGGTAAATCTTCAGAGAAAGCTTTTATCCTTAAAAATAAAATACTATAAATCAGTGGGAGACCCTTCCGGTTATCTGCAGGCAGCAGGACTGTTCTACGAGCTGTCGGAGGTTATTGATAGAGAAAACCGATTCATGGTAACAACAATGTTGAGATTAAGACATAATCTTGACAGAGAAACCCAGATGAGACGAGAAGCTGAGAGAGAAAACAAAGCATTGCAGCAAAGATCGGAAACCGATGCTCTCACAGGCCTTTCAAACAGATTCAGACTCAACAATGCAGCGGAGGAGCTGTTTATCGATGCAATCGAAAAACAGAAGTCGTTGGCTATCGAAATTTTGGATATAGACCTTTTCAAAGGATTCAACGATACATATGGCCATCAGGTCGGAGATGACTGTCTGGTGGCAGTTGCGACTCAAATCAAGAATCTGCAGTCCTACGAGGGAGTATACGGATTCAGATATGGTGGAGACGAATTCATCATTATATATGAAGGATATACGATGGAAAACGTCAAAAACCTAGCGGAGCGGTTGAAAACCACCGTGTACGATGTTGAGCTTAAGGGTCCAAATGATGAGGAGATTCAAAGAGTCACGTTGTCACAGGGAATCTGTTGGGGACTTCCGAACAGCAGTGACAAAGTATGGGATTATTTGCATCAGGCAGATGATGAGCTATATAAAGTTAAAATGAACAACAGAAACGGTATTTCAGTAGGGCGATACATAAAGAAACCCATTGTTGGGGAGGAGCACGAATGATGAGAGTATTACTTATACTTGCCATAGTCGTGATAGTCTTGTTGGCGGTATACATAGTACGACTGAAGAAAAACATAAAAAAGTATAAGGGAAGGGCACAGTCAACCGTTGTTAGCGAAAAAGTGAAAGAGGATCGTGCTTTCTATGCTGATTCATTTAAGGAAGAACTCGGTCAACTCGACCAGATGCTAGAGATACTAAAAGAAAATCTGGACAGAAATATAAAAATCGTATCCGGAATATTGGAAAAGACAGAGGCCGGCGCCAACAATATACAGCAGCAGATAAATGCCTGCACGGAGATGAAGGAAAATGAAACGGATGCGGGCTATGGCACCAATACCATGATAGATGACTCAAACGCTGTGACTGATTCCGTACAGGAAGGCGTCGAGATAGTCAGCGAACTCAGAAAGCAGACTAAGATAGTGGATGATGCAGCAGAATCGGCAGCTACAGCTACTGAGGAGCTCACAGCCAGAGTGGAAAACGTAAAAGATTTCCTTACGGTCATCACAAAAATATCTTCACAGACAAATCTCCTTGCATTAAATGCGAGCATAGAGGCTGCAAGAGCAGGTGAAGCAGGAAAGGGATTTGCCGTAGTAGCTGAGGAGATAAGAAAGCTTTCCGAAGAGACAAAAAATGCGGTGGATCAAATTTCAACAATCATAAGCGAACTTCAGGAGTTTGCGTCACAGGCGATTGGCAGCATGACAGAGTCGAGAGAATCCATAGCAGCGCAGTCTGAGATGATAGGAAACACAGAAAACAAATTCTATTCCATAAAAGAAGATGTTATGGGGCTGGCAGAAAAGATAGCCGTGTCGGAGGAGCGAGTAGAAGTGATACTTGGTTCCACATCAACCATATATGAAAATGTGGAGAGGATGACTGCCATAGGAGAGGAGATAGAAGCAACGGCCAGCGAAGCTTTAATGACGGCAGATGATCTTGAGCAGAACATGACTGATATCATAGATTGCTTTGACAGTATCAAAGAAAAAGCAGGATTATAGATTTTACAAAAAGGACTATCGATTATACAATCGGTAGTCCTTAATTAAATATAAAAGTCAGATGTTCGTGGTCCTGCCAGACGCCATGCATGAATATGTAATCCTTCTGAAGACCTTCATCTACGTAACCTATACGGGAGAGAAGCTTTAGAGACCTTTCATTCGACGGAATGACATATGCATTTATTCTGTGCATGGAGTATTCGTCATGCATAATGCCCATGGCACCCATTAAAGCCTCGGTAGCAAAGCCCTTGCTCTCATATTTGACATCAAGCTTGTAACCTATGTCACAGCAGTGAAAAAAACTCTTTTTGATTTCATGAAAGGCGACTGTTCCAATAATTGTGTCAGGGTCGTTTTTTAAAAACAAGAAAAAACGAACCGTCTCGCCCTTAACAAACAAATTGTATTCGGTTTGAAGGAGAGCCAGTTGGTAGCCCACAGTATAAAAGTTTTCCTGCCTGTCAAGTTCATAGGGTTCGAACCTGTCTCTGTTGTTGTCATATAACCGAAGAACCTTTTTTGCATTTGGCTCGGTGGGAGCAAGCACTTGAAGATATAGCCGGTCAGTTTCATAGAGTGTGTTCATGGTTGTCCTTTATTTTTGCAAAATAAATTGATATTATAAACGCGAACTTATAGATACAGTATAACCAAAAAAGGAACAAATGGATACTTTAAACGACATAAAAGCAGATGAAAAGTACATGAGAGAAGCCATCAGGCAGGCAAAAAAGGCCGCAAAGCTGATGGAAGTACCAATCGGGTGCGTTATAGTAAGAGACGGAAAAATCATTGCCCGCGGATACAATAGAAGAAACACGGATAAAAGCTCCATAAGTCATGCGGAGATAACAGCTATAAAAAAGGCCAGCAAAAAATGCGGAGACTGGAGACTCGAAGACTGTACATTATATGTAACACTTGAGCCTTGCCAGATGTGCGCCGGAGCAATAGTTCAGGCAAGGATGAAGCGTGTGGTGATAGGAGCCATGAACCCGAAAGCCGGATGCGCCGGATCGGTGATAAACATATTGCAGATGCAGCAGTTCAATCATCAGGTTGAGATGGAAAAGGGCGTGTTGGAGGAAGAGTGCTCCAATATGCTAAGCACATTCTTTAAGGAATTGAGAGATGCAAAGAGAAAAGCCGATGGCAGCAGTGCTGATTCTAAAGGTGAAAACTGAAGAGGGCGAAAAAATATTATTTGAAGTGAGATCGAAATATGTGCCACAGCCGCTCGAGATATGCTTCCCCGGAGGCCATATAGAAAAAGGAGAAACTCCGGAGCAGACAGCATTAAGAGAATGCGGAGAAGAATTGGGAATTCCGACTTCGGCAATAACTGTTGAAGGCAGATTGGATGATGCAAGTCGAAGCACCGGTGGAAAAATCTGCCCTATTGTGGGAAAGTGCGACGAAAAAGTGCTGAAACAAATGAAGGTTCAGACCAGCGAGGTGAAAGAGGTG
>JAILLZ010000233.1 GCA_024692885.1 Lachnospiraceae bacterium
TACTCGCATAAGTTCCTGTTCTTTTTTATCCTTCACGCCTCTTGTGATATCAACTGCATATGAAGAATTTACAAAACCTGTAGCGGCATTGTTTTCCATAAGCGGCAACAAAAATCTTGCCTTTATGTCCTTATCCACTCCAAGCTTTTCATTTTTTTCGATTACCTTAAGGAGCGCATCGGTCACAGAATCGGTATCTGAAAGCCAAACTTTATCTATGTTCACGTTTTCCGGTATCGCAAAAAGTTTGTTTAAAAACAATTTATTGTTTCCGTTTGCATTCAAATACAGAGCAAAAAAGCGCTCGAAAGGTGCAACATTTACGTCTGTCAGATAATAGATTGATCTTGGGTCTGTTATAAGCATCTGCTTAAGCCCCATCTCGTCAAGTCTCGCCAACACACGTTTAATTCTGTTCTCGTTCATTTTAAAACCTCGTCTTTTTTATATATTATACATCAAGACTGATTCTAGAACTGCTTTCTGAGTTTTGGATCAAGTAAGTCTCTGAGTCCGTCTCCGATGAAATTTGCCCCAACCGCCATTGTAAATATTGCAAGGCCAGGGAATCCTGCTACCCAAAACTTATTAAAGTATTCCACTCCGTCCGATACCATCATACCCCATTCAGGTGTTGGTGGTGCAGAACCGAGTCCCAGGAAACTCAAAGTTGAAAACATCAGAATCTGGTTTCCTATATCCGTGGTCGCCATGATAAGCACCGACTGGATACTGTTTGGAATTATTTCCTTTGTCAAAATTCTTATTTTCGAAGCCCCAAGTACTTCCGCTGCCTCAACATATTCGTTTTCTTTTACACTGAGTACCACGCTTCGCATAAGTCTGGCGTAAGTCGGCCATGCCACTATTACCAGAGCAAACATCGTATTGAAAAGATTTGAACCCATAACGGCATTGATAATCATAGCGAGTATTAGTGACGGGAAGGAAAGGATCATCTCTGAAAGTCGCATCATTATGTTGTCCACCTTTCCTCCCACGTAACCTGCTATAGCTCCGTAAAAGGTTCCGATTATTCCCGCTATAAATACCGTAAGAAGTCCCGCGAGAAGGGAATAACGTCCACCGTATATTACACGGCTGAATATATCACGCCCAAAGTTGTCCGTACCGAAAAGGTGAGCCAACGAAGGCGCCTCAAGTCTAAGTTCAGCATTCTGTTCTATTGGATCGTAAGGCGAAACCACAGGGGCCAAAATTGCCATTACTATCCAGAATACACATACTATAACGCCGAGCGTAAACAGATAATTCGATTTAAATAGTTTCTTTACAGCCCTAACCATCAGCTAACCCTCACTCTCGGATCAATTATTCCGTACAGGATATCAACCACTGTGTTGATAACCATGTAGTTCAACGCGATGAGAAGTGCTACGCCGATAATTGACGGGTAATCATTCGCCATCACTGACTGATATGCAAACTGTCCGACTCCCGGCCAGTTGAAGATCGTCTCTACCAAAACCATACCGCCAAGCAGATTTCCCAGTCCAAGTCCAATAACAGTAAGCACAGGTATAAGTGCATTTCCCAAAGCATGCGAAAGAATAAGTCCTGTATTGCTGAGTCCCTTTGCCTTTGCTGTACGAATATAGTCTGTGGACATTACGTCCAAGAGATTTGAACGTGTGGTTCTTGTTATAAGTCCCATCGTAAATGCTGCAAGAACCAAAGCCGGAAGAATGAGATGGCTCAAAGCATCGAGTGCTTTTGTCGGATTTCCCTCAAGCAGACTGTCCAAAACATACATGCCCGTAACCGTTGCCGGAGCAGAAAATGAAGTGCCAAGGCGTCCCGGTCCCGGGAATATCTGAAGTTTAAAATAGAAGAAAAACAGCATTATTAACGCGAACCAGAAGCTTGGAAGACTCACACCCGTAACGGATATGGCTCTCACTATCTGATCTATTATGCTGTTTCTTTTTACTGCCGATATCACTCCGAAGAAAATACCGAATACCGCAGCAAATATTATCGCAACGAGAGCAAGCTCTATAGTCGCAGGATAACATCTTGCAAGCTCGTCAAGCACAGCATTGTTTGTTCTGATAGATGTTCCCAAATCAAATGTGAGAAGGCTCTTCATATACAGAAAATACTGCACGAGCATTGGTTTATCCAAACCGTACTTTGCCTTGTATGCCGCAACTACTGTCTCATCACTCAAAGCACGCTGGCTCAAATTTGCGGTAACCGGATCTCCCGGTACTAACTTTGTCAATATAAATACCAGTGTGGCCACGCCTAAAAGCATGACCACAAGGTATATCAATCTTTTTCCGATAAATCTGAGACGATCCATACGTCTTATACCTCTTTTACTGAACGTTTACCTGTGTGAGATCCACTGTGTAAGGATCTGAGAATGCTACACCGGTGAGTCTTGAATTGTATGCCATAGGACATGGAGCCTGTGCAAGCATTACAAATGGTCCGTACTCGTATGTAGCTTCCTGGATTTCCTTCAGGACAGCTTCTCTGTCCGCATCCTCGATAGCATTTGTTGCCTTAGCGTAAAGTGAAGCAATCTCAGGATCTGACTCAGCAGTCCATCCTGCACGAAGTCCTACAACTCCGCCTGCAAGGAACTCAAGCTGAACGTTAGGATCGTTGTAATCGATTCCCCAGTACATAACTGTGAATCCGAGTTTTCCGTCACGGTAGTCATCACCGTATCCTGCTGCCCATGCCTCGGAAACGATATTTACGTTAATTCCGATTTCAGCAAGATCGCTTGCAACCTTCTGTGCAAGGTCTGTAAGAGGAATTCCCTCCATAGCCAAGTCACATACGGTAAGGTCGATGTCAAATCCGTCTGCATATCCTGCCTCTGCAAGAAGTGCTTTAGCTGCCTCCACATCTGTATAATCAGTAGATCTTTCACCAAGAGATCCGAAGAATCCTTCCTGAATGATAGAGTATGGAGTAGTGGTTCCTTCTCCGCAGATTGTCTGAATACCGGCGTAATCTACTGCAAGTCTAATAGCCTGCTGCACCTTTGGATCCGAAACCGGTCCTCCGATAGATTCATCCATGTTCATCATAAGAAAAGAAACTGTTTTTGTTGAGTTATTTAAAAGAGTGATTCCGTCCTTACCTTCAAGCTCGCTCATGGTGTCTTCAGTCATATTGCAGGCTATGTCGATATCTCCTGATGAAAGCGTCATCATCTGTGTATTAGCGTCATCCTGAATCTTGATAACATACTTATCTACGTTAGTAGCTTCACCCCAGTAAGAAGGGTTCTTCTCAAGTACGATTTCTGAATCAGGAATATAGCTTGTCATAACAAACATTCCGGAACCTGCTGAAGCAGAATCAAGATAAGCCTGTGCGCTGTCGCTTGTAGCTGCGTCCTCTGCATCAGTTCCACCGTTTGCTGTTACTACTTCGCTGTCCAAAATTGAGCATGCGCTGTATGCAAGTTTTGAAAGGATAGCTCCGTCCGGCTCAGTAAGGTTGATAACTACAGTCTTATCATCCGGTGTCTCAATGCTTGCGATTGTATCTGTGATGAAAGCCGGATTTCCCTGTAAGTTCTTTGTTCTGTTTAAAGAAAAAGCTACATCCTTTGATGTGAGCGGATTTCCACTTGCGAAAGTAACTCCGTCCTTTAATGTGATTGTAAGAACTGTGTTGTCCTCGTTAAATGAATAAGTGTCTGCAAGCATAGGCTCTGCAGCTCCATCATTTGAGTAAAACTTGAAAAGTGTCTCATAGCAGGCATTGATAACCATCTGTGGATACTTCTCGTAAACCTGTCCCGGATCCAAAGTGTCAAAACCTGAACCCATAGCGATAACAACTGTCGAATTTGTTGATGCGCCGTCCTCTGATGTCGCTGACTCAGATGCCTCAGATGAAGCACTTCCAGTGGATGAACTTCCGCAGGCTGTGAGTCCGAACACCATTGAAGCAGCAAGCATCAATGCCAAAAGTCTCTTTTTCATAAATTCTTCCTCCGTTTCTTTTCTTTATGAGTACACTGAATTATTCAGTGATATCTCCTTCTTTGATATCTGTCTCCGTATCATACAGATGACACGCAACAAAGTGTCCCTCGTCAACCTCGATAAGCTTTGGCTCAAGGATTCTGCATTTCTCGCAGGCTTTAGGACATCTGGTATGGAAATGACATCCCGACGGTGGATTCGAAGGACTCGGAACCTCTCCCTTCAAATGTATACGCTCTGTGCTCGCGCTATCATCAACCTGTGGTATTGCTGACAAAAGTGCCTCCGTGTACGGATGGTATCTTTTTTCATAAAGCTTGTTGTAGGTGGCTATCTCAACCATTTTTCCAAGGTACATAACTCCGACCCTGTCGCTCACCTGATATACAACGTTAAGGTTATGCGAGATGAAAAAATATGTGAGATTCAGCTTTTTCTTCAATTCTTCCAGAAGATTTAAAACCTGCGCCTGAACCGAAACATCAAGCGCCGAAACAGCTTCATCACAAACTATAAGTTCAGGCTTAAGTGCAAGTGCCCTCGCTATTCCGACACGCTGTTTTTGTCCTCCCGAAAGCTCATGAGGATATCTGCTCAAGTGGTAAGTATCGAGTCCAACCAACTGAACAAGTCTTTCTATCTCCGCTTCCACGTCCTTTTCCTTATCTAGTCCGTGTATCTCGTACGGTTCCATAAGAATCTGCTTTATGGTTCGTCTTGGGTTGAGACAGGCTGACGGATCCTGGAAAATGATCTGCGCCTTCTTTCTCATCTCTTTGAGTTCACTGCCCTTTAAGGATGCTATGTCGCATTCATCTATATAGATGTGGCCCTCTGTAGGATCCTGGAGTCTGACAAGTGTGCGGCCCAATGTACTCTTTCCGCATCCTGACTCTCCTACCACTCCGAAGGTTTCGCCCCTCATTATCGTGAAGCTCACATCATCAACAGCTTTTACACTTCCGTCTTTTTTACTTTTTCCCTTGAAATGTACCTTTATATGGTCGGCTTTAAGTAAAACGTTGTCTGCTTCATTTGTCTTAGACATACTTAAGCCTCCTTTCCATCAAACAGCCAGCATTTAACCTGTCTGTTTTCAGCAATATCTATTACCGGTGGTTCCTCTTTTTTGCATCTTTCGGTTGCGTGAGGACATCTCGGCCAGAAACTGCAGCCCTCTATTTTTTCCGTTGGATTGGGAACCGAGCCCTCTATGGTTTCAAGCGGTGGTCTGTCTTTTGTAATCTTTGGAATTGCATTTAAGAGTCCTACCGTATATGGATGTTTCGGGGAATGAAAGAGCTCATCGACAGGCGCCTTCTCTACTATTCTTCCCGTGTACATTACAATTACGGTGTCACAAAGCTCTCTTACTACTCCGAGGTCATGAGTGATAAAGATGACGCTTGTATTCATCTTCTCGTTCATATCTCTGATAAGATCGAGAATCTGTGCCTGAATCGTAACATCAAGAGCTGTCGTAGGCTCATCGGCAATCAAAATCTGTGGTCTGCACGCCAAAGCCATTGCTATCATGACACGCTGTCTCATTCCACCTGACATCTGATGCGGATATTCATGCGCTCTCACAGCCGGATTTGCGATGCCTACCGCTCTCATCATCTCTATGGCCTCGTTGAAAGCATCTTTCTTTTTCAATCCTCTGTGAAGTCTTATGGATTCCGCGATCTGCGTTCCGCATTTTATTATTGGATTAAGCGATGTCATTGGTTCCTGAAATATCATTGATATCTCATTTCCCCTTATAGCCTGCATCTCTTTTTCGCTTTTCTTTACGATGTCTTCACCCTTATAGATGATTTCTCCGTTTGTGATTTTTCCCGGTGGATTTGGTATCAATTGCATTACACCGAGAGACGATACGCTTTTGCCGCTTCCGGATTCTCCAACGATTCCGAGCTTCTCACCTTTTTTCAACTCATAGTTCAAATGATTTATGGCAGACACTGTTCCTTCAACAGTATTGAATTCCACACAGAGATCCTTTATCTCCAAGAGTTTTTCCGAATCAGACATATAACTTCCCTCTTTTTTACACCTTCGCACTAACGCTTTTAAGTTATATTGTGCTAAAGCGATTTAGTATAAAAAAACAGTGCCCGCGGCAAGGCCAATTACCCCTTGGTCGAACACCATTGTTCTAAAACTTTCATAAATATTATTATAACGTGTATCTTTATGCAATAGGACTATTTTACCAGTTTTGTATAAAAAAAGAGCTGCCACGCGGCAGCCCTCCTATTCATTAATAATATGAGTGAAATTTATTTTTTCTTTTCTATGCCAAGTATTTTCTCAGCTTTTTCTACCTCATCCTCGGTAGGAACTCTGTATCCCTCGAGAGGATATTTGATTCCGAGTTTCTCCCACTTGAAAGTTCCAAGTGTGTGATATGGCAGGATTTCCACTCTCTCTACAGTCTTAAGAGTAGATATAAAGTCTGCCAAATCTTTAAGCCCGGTCTCATCGTCGGTAAGTTCCGGAACAAGAACATGTCTTATCCACATAGCCTTACCATTGTCCGAGAGATATTTTGCCATGGCAAGAATGCCCTCGTTTGAGCAGCCTGTAAGCTTTTTGTGTTTCTCTTCATCCATCTCTTTTATATCAAGTAGGAAAAGATCCGTCACTTCCATAAGTTTGTCAAACTTTTCAAGATACTCAGAATCCATGGAAAATGAATATCCACTGGTATCAAGGCATGTGTTTACACCTTTTTCCTTGGCAATCGAAAAAAGCTCGGTGACAAATTCCATCTGGAGCAGGGCTTCTCCACCGCTCACGGTGATTCCGCCATTGTTTTTCCAGTAGGTTTTGTATCTGTATATTTTGTTGAATAAGTCCGTAGCACTCCATTCTTCGCCGCATCCGCACTCCCATGTCTCAGGGTTGTGACAGTATTTGCAACGCATTTTACATCCCTGAAGGAAGACACAATATCTTACTCCCGGTCCGTCTACAAGTGCGAAGGACTCAAACGAATGAACATATCCTTTTATTCCCATATTTCACCGTAACCGTAACTTTTAATTTAGGCTTTAAATCCTAAGAATTAAAGCCTAAATATCAGTCACGTTTCTATTATTAAATGTTTACGTGTATGTATTAAATTACATATGTGCGTGGCATGTACGCTGGATTACATCGAGCTGCTGCTCTCTTGTAAGGTTGATAAACTTAACAGCATATCCTGATACACGGATAGTGAAGTTTGCGTACTCTTCCTTCTCCGGATGCTCCATAGCATCTTTGAGCTTCTCGATACCGAATACATTTACGTTGAGGTGATGTGCACCCTGATCGAAGTATCCGTCCATAGCCTGTACAAGGTTATCCTTCTGCTCCTCGATATCATGTCCAAGAGCGTCAGGGTTGATTGTCTGTGTATTTGAAATACCGTCAAGAGCCCACTCGTAAGGAATCTTTGCAACTGAGTTAAGAGATGCAAGAAGTCCGTTCTGCTCTGCGCCGTATGATGGGCTTGCTCCTGGTGAAAGTGGCTCTCCTGCTTTTCTTCCGTCAGGAAGGGCACCTGTTGCCTTACCGTAAACAACGTTTGATGTGATAGTAAGGATAGATGTTGTAGCCTCTGAACGACGATATGTATGGTGCTTGTTGAGCTTGCCCATGAATGTTCTGAGAAGCCATACACCGATTTCGTCTGCTCTGTCATCATCGTTTCCGTATCTTGGGAAATCGCCTGTTGTCTCGTAATCTACTGCAAGACCGTTCTCATCACGGATTACCTTAACGTTTGCATACTTGATAGCAGAAAGTGAATCGATAACGTGTGAGAATCCTGCAATACCGGTAGCAAATGTACGACGTACGTTTGTATCGATAAGAGCCATCTGTGCTGACTCATAGTAATATTTGTCATGCATGTACTGGATGAGGTTCAATGTGTTTACATATACATCTGCAAGCCAGTCAAGCATAGCATCGTATTTTTCCATAACTTCATCGTAATCAAGGTACTCAGAAGTAATTGGCTGAAGCTTTGGTCCAACCTGAACCTTATTCTTCTCATCAACACCACCGTTGATAGCGTAAAGAAGACATTTTGCAAGGTTTGCTCTTGCTCCGAAGAACTGCATCTCCTTACCTGTCTGTGTAGCAGATACACAACAACAGATAGCGTAGTCATCTCCCCAGATTGGCTTCATAACATCATCGTTCTCGTACTGGATTGAAGATGTTGTGATAGAGATGTATGCTGCGTACTTCTTGAAAGCTTCAGGAAGCTTTGAAGAATAAAGTACTGTAATGTTTGGCTCCGGTGAAGGTCCCATGTTCTCAAGTGTGTGGAGTACACGGTAATCTGTCTTTGTGATCATTGAACGTCCGTCAACACCCATTCCACCGAGGTCGATTGTTGCCCATACAGGGTCACCTGAGAAGAGCTGGTTGTAGCTTTCAGGACGAGCGAACTTAACCATTCTGAACTTAAGAACCATGTGGTCGATAAGCTCCTGAGCCTCTGTCTCTGTAAGGATACCCTTCTTCAAGTCTCTTTCAATATAGATATCAAGGAATGTACATACACGTCCGATAGACATTGCTGCACCGTTCTGTGTCTTGATTGCTGCAAGATATCCGAAGTATGTCCACTGAACAGCTTCCTTAGCATCCTTAGCCGGCATAGAGATGTCGAATCCGTACATCTTAGCCATTTCTTTCATATCTTTAAGAGCGTTGATCTGCATCTGAAGCTCTTCTCTCTGACGGATAACTTCACCCTTCATAGATCCTGAACCGCAAACTGACTTGTCTGCTTCTTTCTCTGCGATGAGGTGATCGATTCCGTAAAGAGCGATTCTACGATAATCGCCTACGATTCTTCCTCTACCGTATGTATCTGGAAGACCTGTGATGATCTTGTTCTTTCTGCATGCACGCATCTCAGGAGTGTAAACATCGAATACTGCCTGGTTGTGTGTCTTATGATACTGTGTAAAAATCTTGTGAAGCTCAGGGTTTGGTGTGTAACCATACTCTGTAAGAGACTTCTCAGCCATCTGAATTCCACCGAATGGCATGAATGCTCTCTTTAAAGGCTTGTCAGTCTGAAGACCAACTACCTTCTCGAGTCCCTTTAATGACTCGTCTATATATCCAGGTCCATGAGATGTGATAGTAGATACGATATCTGTATCCATATCAAGAACTCCACCCTTTTCTCTCTCAGCTTTGTTAAGCTTCTGAAGTGCTCCCCAAAGCTTATCTGTTGCTTCTGTAGCAGGAGCAAGGAATGACTCATCGCCATCATAAGGTGTGTAGTTTTTCTGAATAAACTCACGAACGTTAATTTCTTCTTTCCAGAGACGTCCTTCAAATCCGTCCCACTGTTCATAATTGACCATTATTAGTCCTCCTCATTTATGAATATATTGTCCATATACTCTTCCTCTTCTAGACGCGTGTTAGATTACTATGTTGTTAATTTTTTGTCAATCAAAAATGGCCTTGTTTTTACTTTTATACAAAGCTTGTACTTTCTCGCATACAAAACGTGTATTTTATCGGGTACAAAGCCACTTTCCTGCCCCGGTTTTTCTGTTTTGAACACTTCTTGTTATTCCGCATTTCATTTCGAGTGGCAAGGAAGCGCTCATCCGGTTATATGGCTATATTTTAGAATCCTCAGAACATTCATTCACAATCCTAATCGGCAAACGCATCACTCAAATCCGAACTCCATCCCCGGTAAGTTTTATTGCCATAAAATCAGTTGCGTTTGAGTACGTCGCCTTTTTTCTTAGTGAATAAGCAGTTTTCCCCATCGCATGCGGAGATGACCGTTCAAGCGAAGCGCGTTTAGTCGCAGCATGCGAAATCATGGGAAAACTGCATGAACTTAGAAAAACAGACTTACGATTCCGCAACTGATTTTACCGGTATAAAACTAACGGGGCTGTCAGACATACGTTTCTTGCGATGCGCCTCTTTAGGATTGCTCATGAATTTCGTCAACAAAAATATAGCCATATAACCGGATGCGCGCTTTTGACAACCGCAATGAAAATTGAAAGATCAGGGAGTGTTCAAAATAGAAAAACCGGAACTGGTAAACAGTCCCGGTTTGTACCCGATAAAAACGTTTTATGTGAGAAAGTCAGATTTTCTCGTATCTCTCGAAGATTTTGTTTGCACCGCAAACATGCTTTGTGCCGTCATCGTCAAATACGATGTAGTCTCCTTCGTTGATATAGGTTCTTCCTCTATGATGAGCGATATACGGGACAACAAGCGTCCCGTCAGGTCTTTGCACTTTAAGAAGGTTTTCTGTGACGATGTAACCTTCGGCCATTATGATATCTGCCCAGCGTGTGAATCCGTCTTCTAATCCGGCATCTAACTTATATTCATAAACCTCCGCCTCTATAGGCGTTCTCCTACATCTCATATTTACTCCTCCTAATCAGACCTTTGGTCTCTCAAATTGGGTGTATGTTTTCTGTAAATATTTTATCATATGTCGTAGTGCTTTTCTACTCGAATTAAACAATAAGAATACCGTTTAAGTTCCATTTATGGTATATGTATTGCGCACTTTCTTTGATTCGTATAATGCCTTGTCGGCAATTCCTATCATGCTGCTTACAAGACCTGAACCAAAGGCAGCTCCAAAGCTCATGGTTATCGCAAGTTCCGGGCAGTTGTCGATTCTTATATCTTTTAATTCTTCCCTAAGCTGTGACAGTTTATTCTCCAAATCTTTTCTTGTTATATTGAAGAATACCAGCATAAACTCATCGCCGCCATAACGTAAGACAACATCCTCTTTTCTGATGGACCGGTTGAGAAGCTCAGCCACCTTTCGAATTGCCTCGTCACCG
Source organism: Lachnospiraceae bacterium (assembly GCA_024692885.1). GTDB lineage: Bacteria > Bacillota > Clostridia > Lachnospirales > Lachnospiraceae > JAILHT01. Next base: position 10,838 of record JAILLZ010000233.1, read on the forward strand.
CCCTGATGACCTGCCGTATCATTGACGTTCTTGAACAGATCGATATCTGCCATAACTATTGCATGACAGAGTTCATACATAAGCTTCTCATCAAGAAATCTTCTGTTTCGTATCTTTGAAAGAGAATCTGTATAAATCTCGCTCTCAAATTCCTCGATTTTTTTCTGCTGCGCAAGATTTAGCATCTTTGCGTCGGTAGTATCAAAACATCCATATACGATATGCGCTATACTTCCGTCTTCGTTTCTATCGCCCAGCATGAAGATTCCATTGTACCAGTGACGTGCACCCTCACTGTAGAATTCCATACTTGTCTGCCCATGTTCCTCTATCGCCGACAGAATCAAATCCTCATCCAGCCATTCGTACATTCTCTGTCTAAAGTTCTCTGATACAGTGGCATCAACATTGTTCTTAAGGAACTGAAGCGCATTAGGGTCTTTTTCTGCCTGCTCCACGTACTCATTAGTGCTAATCATTCGATAGCTCATATCCTTGACGTTAATGAACAATGAAAAATTAAAGATCTTGCCCATGGCCTCTACTATCTTTAAATATTCCTCAAGCTCATGCTGTGCGGTTATATCTCTATAGCAACCCATATATATCAAGTGAACCGTCGTCCGGTCGTCTTATGAATCTTCCGGCTCCGGTTACCCATATGATTCCGCCATCCTTTTTTTGCATACGATAAGTGGCGTGAGTGATATCCGGCAAATCACGATGAATACGAATCGAATCCCAAAACAGCATTACTATGCCGTCTCGCTCCTCGGGAATCAGGGTCTTTACCCAACTGTCAAACTCGTTCGGTAAATCCTCCAGGTCTTCATAACCGAGCATCTTGCGCGTCTCATCATTGAACTCAAAGCTAAGAAGGTTCTCGTCACGATCAAATGTGCAAAAATACATTCCGGCTTTTAAGCCTTTTGCGAACATATCCTCTCTGAACTTCGCTATACGGTATTTGCTGTTTGCCTCATCAATCCTGCGGTTACATTCCTTAAGGAGCTCATGCTGCTCCTTTGGATAATCTGCCAAATCAAATAAAGGTACCACATCTTCTACTGTAATCGTATCTTCAGCTTCAAACTGTCCTACTCCACAGTCTATACTTTCCACTACTGATTTGTTGTCCATGTTTGTTTCCTCACAACTTTTACAGATACTCTTATTGTACTCCTCAGATTGATTTCTTGCCAGTAAATATTAGGATTATAGTCCTAATTTGAAGCAATATACTTTTCTATAATATTTCTGTCATCTCCGGTGTAACAAAATCTCTCCAAACGTTCCGGTGCCGAGAGCTGTACTCCCTCATCTTCCAAACCATCTATAACGAGCGCCTCAAATCCATAGCCTTTTTCAAAGGATCCGAATTTTCCGAAAACCTCGCCTCCTGCCCTTGTTCCCATGTAAAAGCTCTCTGCAAAAGAAAGCGTTCCGTTTTCCTCCGGCTCATAAAATGTCTTTAGCTTTGAAAGCTGAACAGCCCTTGCAATCTGCTTGTAGACAGCCACTCCGTGTCCGGCTCCCACATCAGAACCAAGCGTTATATTTATATTTTTTCCCAATAACATCTTTGCAGGCATGATTCCCGCTATGATATTGTTTGTAGCATCAGGGCAGTGCACGGTTATTGCATTGTATTTCTTTGCGATTCTTATGTCGTCCTCTCCCGGGAAAATGAAGTGTCCGAAAAGTGCCGGTCCATTTTCCAAAAGCCCTGCCTTTTCAT
>JAILLZ010000256.1 GCA_024692885.1 Lachnospiraceae bacterium
ATATGCCCTGGCGAAAATAGTGTAATCGTCTCCAAAGGCATTTTTCATGGCATCCAGCACATCGTATTCCGTGGTTATGTCATAGGTTCCCTTGTAAAGCTTGACACTTGTATACTCACCGTTGGAATCTTCATTCTTCTCTACGGTAAATTCACCGGGATACAGACTGTCATAGTAGTTCAAAATGTAGTCACACTGTTTTTCCATGTTGATCCTAATCTGAACCTCCATGGTTTTCCTAATGAAAATAGACGCCACCAAGCCCGTGAGTAACCCCAATGCAACGAGCGGTATGCATGCCATTCTGAACATTTTCCCTTTTAAGCTTTTCCTGAATTTTTGCTCTTTCATTCTCTTCCCTGCCAATATTACCAAGCGTAGTTCTCAACATTTCCGTTTAAAAACTTCCACTGCTGCTCTGCTATGTAAGAAACATATTTCTTGTCTACACTCTTCTTGCTGTATGTAATAGTCCAAGTTTCCTTTAACGGATTATTCATCATCGGGTTGTAGGACTCTCTTTTGAGTTTGATTACACGACCGTTTTTATATGTGTATGTGGTCTTAACGTATCCAACTTCATTGCCATCATAGACAGCACTCCATTTTGTAACATTACCGTTCTTATCAAAGGTTCCCATTTCGGTTATATTTGCTTCTTCAATTTTGGAAATATGTCCCTTTTTATTAAGAGTAATCTTTTTGTCGCGTGTGTCGGTCTCTTTCTTACCATTGTCATTTGTCCATGTTGAAGTAACAAGCACTTTGTTTAGTTTTTTATTTTTATACTTCAACTCGTACTTGTCTTTTGAACCGTCAGATCCTGACCAGGTAATTATTGTCAAAAGACCATTTTTCCAGGTGTATTTTCTGGTGGTGTTATTTCCTTTGTGGTCACCGCTTTTAATGGTCTCTTTGTACTCTGTCAGCTGTCCCTTTGAATTGTATTTGAATGTTTCGGTGAGGTCTTCCCTCGGGTCTGTTATCGTTTTCAGAAGTCCGGTTTTATTGTATGCCAGTTTGGTGGTTGTGCTTTCGCCATCCTGTTTAACCTTTACTTTTGTGATGACATACACATTCTTCTTTGAAGCTGCCTGAACCTGCGCTATCGGCATTGCAGCAAATACAAGTGTTACAGCAAGAATAAAAACGACGAATTTTCTCATTTGCTTCATACTCGTTACCCCCTGTTTCTGCACTCTGAAAACCAACAATCCTTCCTTCTGCCTAAAGTGTTATCAGTGCTTGTATAGTACCACATTCCTAGTTTTTTTTAAAGACTGTTTCATTTGGCCTAGATAATACCAACAAATGTGATATAGTGTTTTTGTTATCTTATTATTTCTTGGACTTCCAAGATTGGCGAAAACACGGGGAATGAATATGAAAAAACATTTTTATATATTTTCAGCACTTATTGCTTTTACATTTATTTTCATAACGGCAATGCCACAAAGAGCGGAGGCTTTAAATCTTCCTGAAGTTGTATCCAAGGGTCACGTTTACTACGTTTCCTCCTCAGGTTCAAACTCCGCAAAAGGAAGCAAATCCGCGCCGTTTAAAACTATCTCATACGGCATTTCTAAGCTTAAAGCCGGGGACACACTCTATATTAGAAAAGGCACCTACAAGGAAAAGCTGAATCTTAAAAAACTAAATGGAAAGAAGAATAATTACATCACTATTTCGTCCTACAAAAAGGAAAAAGTTGTTGTTTCCGGAGCAGGCATGAGTTCTCCGACCCTTCTTTCCATAAAGAACTCATCCTACATCTGTGTGAACAACATTGAGTTTTCGTCCGCAACAGGTTTGGAGTCATGTGGCATTTTCATAGGCGGGGCGACCCACCACATTTTACTGACCCAAAACACCATTAAAGACATTTCAATAGGCACTGACGATCTCACGGATCAGCCTTGCGCTAACGGAATCCTTTTATTCGGCTCCTCAACGAAAGGCATACATGATGTGTGGATTTATAAAAACAAACTCAGCAACCTCAACACCGGTTGGGCTGAGGGGCTTTCCGTAAGCGCCAACTGCAAAAGAATCTACATCCTCTCAAACACCGTTACTGACGTTAAAAACATAGGTATCGACGTTTCCGGAAACTACGGTTACTGCAAGGACGCCTCAAAGGATTTTCCTACAGACTGCGTTGTTTCAAACAACAAGGTCTCCAAATGTATATCGCCTTACGCCACATCTTACGGAATCTACGTTGACGGTGGACAGAATATCACTGTTTCAAACAACACCGTCACAAAGTGCAGCGGCGGTATAGAAATCGGTGCTGAGGAGAAACCTAAAAAGGAAAAGTACTCGACTTCAAATATAGTCGTAAAAGGAAACACCGTGAAAAACAACGTTGAATGCGCCATTTCAGTGGGTGGCTACGCAAAGAATCTGGGTTGGGTTAAGAACGTGACCATTAAAAACAACAAATGCAACAACAACGGACTTAACGATTCCGTACTGAATCTCACAAAGTGCAACAACGTAACCATTAAGAACAACGTATTTAAGAACACCTCCGGCGAGGCCTCACTGGTTTACTCGGAGTTTTCATCCAAATACACAAAGAACATTTCATTTGAGGGCAACACATTTTCTGCTCCTCAAAAGAAAAATGAGATAGGCATTAAATACCTTGGAAAAAACTATTCTTCATTTGATAAGTGGTTGAAGGTAGTGGGTTCCAAAGCGGGAAAATACTCGGTGGTAAAATAATATAGATCTCTATCGTATGAATACTAACGATAAAGTGGCAACGGAAATAAGCATTATTCGCTATCCCGTTGCCACCGCATCTATCTTCTGCTGAGCGACGCCCCCGCTCTATAGACCTCAGAGAATACTTCCTCGTTCCAGGTCTCATAGTACTCCAATACATCAGGATCGTCCTCGCTTGTCTGGAATGTATACTGTCCTCCACTTTCAGTTCCGGCCTGTATTCTATACAATCCGTCAGCAGTTCGGCCGATGGTGGAAATCTCATCGGAATGATCCAATACGAATTCATCGCCCTTCAAGTGGCCATAGTTTATTTCTGTATCTGTGAACTGCACATAATAATCCGGCTGCATTGAATCCTCATCGTCTTCATCCACATATCCGATGGATGCAGTCTGCCACATTCCCGCGATGTAGCTATCGAATTCGGATAAATCAGAGGACTCCGATGTACCTTCACTTGTGGCTTCGTATAAGACACTGAAGGAGTCGTCTGCAGTTTTGCCTCCACAAGCCAAAAGTGCAGTGCTAAAAGCACACAACAGCGCAAGCGCTAAAACTTTTCTTTTCATTTCTCAATTCTCCCCGAAAACAGCTGATATTCACACGTAATTGCTTCAAAACAAATATTTCACGCGTAACTCTACAGTTTTTTCAACGCAGCCAGGAAATATCTCTCCGGCACAAATCCGAACTGGCCGTAGAACTTCTCGAGGGTGGTCCAATCAATATTAACTTCATGAACGCCCAGTTTTCTAAGCTGCATCAAACCGTTCCATAGAATAAAGTTTCCGACATGGCTTCCTCTGGTTTCCTTTGCAATTCCGATAGGTCCGAGGCCGCCATAGATTCTTCCCAAACCGTGGAGGAAACAGAACCCGAGTATCTTTCCCGTGGCTTTTTCCTTCAGAAGGAGCATGTCCTCCTTTGGCTTCTTTTCTTCGTATGCCACCTCAGCTTCATATTTCCATCTTCCCGGGAATTCTGCCTCAAGGAAATCCAAGAGTCCCTGATATTCATCCACGAAAGGTGTCACCGAATACTTGCCCTCGAAAGGTGTCGGATCGAAGGTGTCCATTTTTGCATTGACGGAAACATCTGCCTCCATGTCAAAGTGCAGGTGGTCTCCAAGCTCAAATCCAAGTTCCTTGAAAAACTCCTTTTTCTTTTCCTGCGGATCAGGAATTCCGGAAAAGAAATTGTTGAAATCCATTCCTATAAAAACCTGCTTGATTCCCTTGCCCTTAAGAACTTCAAGAGCCTTTTTCATAAGCTGCGTTCCATAGCCTTTATTCTGCTCATCATTTAAAACCGCAAAAATACTGATCCAGGCTGTGTCCGGATAAACCGCTTCGCAGTTTGATATTTTTGTTCCGATGAAACCGATTACCCTGCCGTTATTCTTAATGACAAAACTGGCCTCCGGAGCATAGTCGTTTGTCTCAAACAGATTTGAGATTATTCTCTCTTTTGTGATGTGAAAATTCTTTTTAAAACACTCGTCACTGATAGCCGTAATGGCATCAATGTCTTCTCTTCTCAGTTTTTCTATCTCTGTCATTTCCTCACCCTCTTGAACTCTTTACATATCCTTCTATGTGGATAACCAATCGCATTTCTCATACCAGTTAAAGTATGATGCTCTTAGAATCCCATGACACTTGGAGACACAATGTTTCTCCAGATGTTGTAGTTTAATGTTGCCAGGTCGCTCTCCTCGGAGTATGCATAAGGAAGCTCGGCCTCATCCATGAACGGTATTTCCTTCGCGCTGCCGTCCAAATAAGCTTCTATTTTCTCCTTAACATCCTGGAGTCTCTGCTTCAATCCGCCTATTCTGATGGTCTGAATCTCAAAACCGTTCGCCTTGTTTTCGGTCTCCCACTGTTTCTTGTGGCACTTGTAATACTCGTCCAAAGCAGTGATGATTTCAGGAATGGTTCCATTCGCTATCTGTTTCAGACTTTCTTTGTCACCGTCTTTATATGCCTTTTGAATGTTCTTTCCAAGATTTGTCTTATCTTTTAAGACCCTTGTGTAGCACTCGAGTGTTTTGAATATGTAGGCGTATTTATTGTTGCAGTCATCTGCTCTCAGCTTCAACTTTTCATTTGCTTCAGCAAAGCTTTCCTCCGTATCTTCCTTTATCACCGAATCAAAGGTGCCTATGAGAGGATCGTTGTAAAGCATAAGCTTTCCGGAGTTGTTGAATTTGCCGTTGTCCGACATATGGGCGTTTCCATGATCCACATCGAGGAATTCGTCAAGTGAAATACCTGTAAGCCTTTTGAAGGATTCAACTTTCATCGCATCCTCGTAAACCATGTTTGCCGTATTGAAAAGTACAGGCAGGATTGCAAAGCAACTGCACTCCGCTCCGTCATCTCCCCAGCATGTAACCGTGTAGGACTTCACATTGTTTCTTTTGCTCGATGCCACTGCCGCCAGATTTGTTCGTGTGCTGAACATGTTGAAAGGCGCTATTCCGCTCCACTTCCATGCTCCGCCGGCAAAAGCCACGTTGTCGGAAATCAAAAAATGAGATTTGAAACCGGCATCATAGTGCTCTTCATTGGTGTAATAATAGTCCCAGTAACAGATTTCCAAGTCATCCGGCACCTTGTATGTCTCGTTCTTTTTTGTCTCGGAATGAGGCGCGTTGAAATCGAAGAACATGTCGCTCCACATCTGTGGCTTGATTCCGTACTTCCTGCAAAGCGAAAGCACAGTATCCAAATGTTTTTGCATGACTTCTTTTCTCGGCTTGTATCCGTTTTTCTCTATGTATTTTCCTCGTCCTACCAGGTAAGCCTCGTCCATTCCGATGTTTACTTTTCTTGTGGTAAATGTCTCGGAAACCGTTTTTAATATGTGGTCGATTATTTCCTCTGTCCGCGGATCCCCCGGCAAAAGGATGTCAGCCGTATCGACAACCTTGTCGTACTCCGCATATCTTACCACCTGGTTTACATGGGCCAAGGTCTGTATGAACGGACGCAGTTCTATGCCAAACTTTGCGGCGTATTCGTCCAGCTCTTTTATTTCTTCTTTGGTGTATGCGCCTCGCATGTATCCCCAGTATGGCTCGTTGTCTATTTTCAGGGTGTCCTCCATGTACAGCCCAAGGAAACCGTACCCAAAGAGGGAAAGTATGCGCACATATTTTTTCAAGGTATCTAAGTTATGAACCGCATTTCTTGAGACATCAAGCATGATTCCGAAATCCTCAAAACAGCTTCCTGCCTCGATTTTTCCATCACACTGCTTTGTACCGGCCAGCAAAAATATCGCTCTGCCAAACTGCGGTAAAGATTTGTATTTTACAAGAACGGTATCCCCTGTTTTTTCTATGGAATACCCTGCGATTTTTTCATCACACTCTGCTTTCAGGCAGATTTTTGATGACTTGCTTTTATGAGAAATCTCTTTTTCCAGTTCATTCAAAACCCATAAGATTTCATCCGAAACTTCAAATTTTCCAAACTCCATAGCCTTCTCCCTGTAGATGTCATTTTTCCTAATCCCAAACTATGTATGAATCCCCCATACATAATTTACTCTATACATATTTGTCAAATAATACAATAGGTTTGAATGTGATTGTGAAATATTGCAATGATATAGAAAGCAATTGCATAATAATTGTAGATAAAAGCTATTCTTAGCCATATAATACAGATGGATATTTACGGAGGAGGTGCGCCATGCGTATATACAAGGCCAAGGACTATAATGATTTAAGCAGAAAAGCAGCGAATATTTTGTCAGCCCAAATTATCATGAAACCCGATGCAGTGCTGGGTCTTGCAACGGGTTCGTCGCCGATTGGAATATACAAACAGTTAATCGAATGGTACCAAAAGGGAGATTTGGATTTTTCCGAGACAACGGCTGTGAACCTTGATGAATACGTAGGATTGAAAAAGGACGATCCAAACAGCTACGCCTTTTTCATGAAAACAAACCTCTTTGACCATATAAATATTGATAGAAACAAAACCTTTATTCCTGACGGAATGGAGAATGACGCGGAGAGGGAATGCGTGAGATACAACGGCATCATCAAAGCCTGCGGCGGTATAGACATGCAGCTTCTGGGCATCGGATGCAACGGTCATATCGGCTTCAACGAGCCGGGAACATCATTTGACAAGGAGACTCATCTTGTAACCCTCTCGCAGAACACCATTGATGCAAACGCCAGATTCTTTGACTCCATTTCCGTCGTTCCGAAGCACGCCTATTCCATGGGAATAAAAAGTATAATGCAGGCTCGTCGAATTGTCCTTGTGGCGTCAGGCGAAAACAAGGCAAACGCTCTTTACGAATCCATCTGCGGCCCTATCACACCACAGGTACCGGCTTCGATTCTACAGCTTCACAACAACGTGACTGTGGTTGCTGACAGCGATGCGCTGAGCGAGATACTGAAACACCATGAGATTGGGAGTGGGGGACACTTGATATGATTATTAAAAATGGGCTTGTTTTTAATTCTAACGGGAGTTTTTCTAAACGAGATTTATATGTGGCAACCGGCATTATCACAGACGACTTGGCTGCCGTAAAAAAAGACGGCATAGAAATAGATGCAACCGAAAAATACGTAATCCCCGGACTTGTTGATATTCACTCGCACGGAGCCATGGGCCACGATTTTTGTGATGCAGACGTAGAAGGCCTTAAGGCCATCCTTGAATATGAAAAGAGTTGTGGTGTGACAAGTTATTGCCCTACTTCCATGACTTTACC
>JAILLZ010000003.1 GCA_024692885.1 Lachnospiraceae bacterium
GATTCCCTGAGCTCTGGCCATGTTTGGATTACATCCGGTAGAACGGATTGTGTAACCAACTTCCGTTCCGAAAAACCAATAAGCCACGGCAATTATGATAACGAGAAAAATGATTACGGTTATTATTGTTGCCGGAATGTATCTCAAAGAAACAACCAGATTGTAAAGATCAACGCTGACTGCCTGATTTGCTTTTCCCATTATTCGCATGTTTACCGAATAAAGTGCAATCTGCGTGAGAATCGAGGCGAGGATGCCGGGGATTCCAAGCAGTGTGTGAAGCAGAGCAGTGACAAGTCCCGCGAGAACGCCTGCGCAAGTTGCAATTATCAGAGAAAGCCATGCAGGTACTCCGTTTAAAATACACATTACCGCTACGGCACCGCCTGTTGCCAGGGAACCGTCTACGGTTAGATCCGCAAAATCAAGAATCTTGTATGTAATGTAAACTCCGAGTGCCATGATTCCCCAGATGAGTCCCTGAGAGACGGATCCCGGAAGGGCACGGAGAAGTGCTAAGAAATTCATCGTAACCTCCAATGTTGGTGATTTTTGTTATGTACAAATGCCCTCAGCATTGGCGCAGAAGGCATTTGCAAAGTAAATCTTAAAAATTAATATCCCTCGATAGCAACATAGTCATCAGGAATTGTGATTCCAAGCTGCTCAGCTATTGTAGCGTTGTACTTTTTAGTTACATTTGGAGCATACTCGATTTCCATAGTAGAAACGTCTGCACCGTTTACAAGAATTTCGTAAGCCATCTTACCTGTTGTGTATCCGAGGTCATAGTAGCTGATTGAAAGAGTTGCAAGTCCGCCTGCGCAAAGACCTTCCTCACCTGCAATCATAGGAACACCTGCAGGAACTGCAATGTTCTTTACGATTTCAACGTTTGAAGCCATTGTGTTGTCAGTAGGAACATAGAGTGCATCACATGTTGAAACAGCATTTGTAACTACTGTCTGGATTTCATTGGAATCTGCAGCAGCATATTCTTCCCAAGCGATACCCTTTTCATCGAGATACTTCTCAGCCTGAGTTGCCTGATATTTTGAGTTTGCCTCAGCTGAACAGTAAAGGATACCAACCTTTGTAACATTAGGAATGAGTTCAACAAGCATTTCCATCTGCTGATCGATAGGAGCGAGATCGGATGTTCCGGAAACGTTTGTACCGGTTGTTCCGTTCCAATTGCTGATGTTTAAAGCTGTTGCATAATCTGTAACACTTGTTCCGAGAATTGGAATATCAGCTGTTGCAGCTGAAGAAGCCTGAAGTGCTGTTGTTGCGTTTGCCATGATAAGGTCAACATTGTTTGCAACAAATCCTGAAGCGATGGTAGCACAGTTTGTTTCCTCACCCTGAGCGTTCTGGAAATCGAATTCTACGTTTCCTTCTCCGAGAAGCTCTGTCAAAGCGTCCTTAAATCCGTTTGTTGCAGCATCCAAAGCGTCGTGCTCAACAAGCTGGATGATACCAACGTGGTAAACTTTTCCGTCTGCAGAAGCAGTGTCCCCCGAACCTGAATCCCCGGATGCGGATGAACTCGCAGACGAGCCGCATGCCGTAAGCGACAATGCCATTGCCCCCACAAGGAGAGCAGAGATTAATTTTTTCATCTTCATCGTAATAATCCTCCTCATTGTTTAACCCTTTGACGCGTTTATGCGTTAAAGTACGAATACATTGATTATAAGATTGAAGGAGGGATTAGTCAACCGATTGTTCGAAGATTCGAGGGAGAAATTGTTTTTTATTTTTTAGTATTACAATCTGTACAAAATCATTGCAGTTCTCGGATTACGGACTGAAGATTAATAAGATAAGGAGAGTAGTAAAATGACACATAGAAAAGAGAATATAATTTTAAGCACCCTATTGAACACCATCTTCCCACGTCGCTGTCCGTTTTGCGACTCTGTAATAAAGCCCGAAAGGGATATATGTGAGGAATGCGAAAGTGATATTGAACCACTTGGCGATGATGTGTGCCTGAAATGCGGAAGAAAACTCATTGTTCCGACAAAAAACTATTGCAATACGTGTGAGAAAAATCACTTTGCATTTGAGCAGGGGAAGGTTTGCTTTGAATATGAAGGAAAAATAAAAGAATCCATTCACAGATTCAAATACAACAACAGACGCGAATACGCACGTACTTACGGCAGAATCGCTGCGGAGAGATACGGTGCGTGGATGAGGAGAAAAGGCATAGATTACATAGTCCCGGTGCCGATGTACAGAGGGAAAAAGCTTTATCGCGGATACAATCAGGCGGAGCTTTTTGCACGTTCTCTTTCATATTATTCCGGTGTGCCGATGTTAAATTGTATGAAAAGGACAAAAAATACCCGTGCACAAGCCGAATTAGAGCAGAAAGACCGCAAAAATAATGTGCTAAATGCTTTTAAAATAGATACCGATATAGTACAATATAACCAAATATTGGTCGTTGACGATATTTTTACGACAGGAAGTACAGCAAATGAGACAGCAAGAGTATTACTCGGCGCCGGAGCGAAAGAGGTATATGTTTTGTGTATTGCTTCGGGCAGTGACTTTTGATTGTATTTCAAAATCGGAGGGGAATGAATATGGAAGTAACCAATTGTAGGGGCTGTGGAACATTATTCAATTATATAAGCGGACCACAACTTTGTCCTAACTGCCAGAAGAAAGCCGAGGAGAGATTCCAGAAGGTTAAAACTTATGTGCAGGAGAACAAAAACACAACACTTGAAAAGATAGCTGAGGAGACCGAGACACCTCTGAAACTCATCAAACAGTGGATCAGAGAAGAAAGACTTGTTTTCTCAAAAGATTCCGTTGCGGGTATACCTTGCGAGAAATGCGGAAAACTTATCAGAAGCGGAAAATACTGTGATGATTGCAAGAAGACGATCGCTTCCAACATCGAAGCAAGAATGGACAAACCAAAACCACCGGTAACTGATGAGAAGAAGCGCGAGACAATCAACAAGATGCGTTTCCTCGACAGCTAAACTTCAATGGTTTTTGCAAGAATGCATGAGATTAATATGGACTATAGGCATTGCTTATAGTCCTTTTTTTGTGTTACAATAACTTGAACTATGCTTATAGGTGGGAGTATGGCCAAATGATAAATGAAGACAAAATAAAAACCATGACAAAACTCGCTGCTTTCGATGAGAGCGACGCGAAGAAATATAGTCAGATCATTGAGTATTACAGGTCGGACTACATAGGAAAAGAAATGTTAAAAAGCACACTCATGGGAACCATAGCATATGTGTTCTGTGTAGCTTTGTGGTTTTTTTCCAATGCGGATGATTTTCTTAAGAACATAAACAACCTTGATTACATGTCATTGGGAATGGATCTTTTGAAAAAATATCTTCTGTTTTTGCTGGCATACCTTTTTATCACATATGTGGTTTACGCCGTGAGGTACAGCTACGGACAGAAAAAGGTGAAAAATTATCACAAAAACATTCACAACATCCTGAAATCATACGACGAGTAAGGATTGAAATTATAAAAGTAGGGGTTTAAGAGAGGAATCGTAATATATGACAACACTTTTGGAGATAAAAGAAAAGCTCAGGGCTTTCTATGCAAAATATGATATTTACATAAAGCCTGCCCTCAAGTTTTTGCTTGCGCTGGTGGTATACATCCAGATAAACGGAAACATCGGATACAATTCAAAAATCGAATCTTTTCCAATCACACTGGTTCTTGCATTGCTTGGCGCTATCCTTCCGATAGGAGCAACCGTGTTTATCGCAGCTATAGTTATATTGCTTCATCTTTATGCACTTTCATTTGAAGTGGCAATCATTGGATTTATACTGTTCGTAATGGTTTATTTCCTTTATTTCAGATTTTCACCAAAGAAGGGAATGAACGTGCTGCTTATGCCGATCTGTCTCAAGTTCCGCGTCGGAAGCGTGGTTCCCGTGACAAGCGGTCTGGTGAGCGAGTGGTACTCAGCAATCTCCATTGTGAGCGGAACTCTTGTTTACTATTTCCTTTTGGGAATAAAAGAAAATGCATCCACTCTTGGCGCTGAGACAGACGAGGGAATAACCTACAAGTTTACAGCCGTTATCAACCAGCTGGTGGGAAATAAGCAGATGTACCTTGCGATGGTAACTTTTGCACTCACAACACTTGTCGTTTATACCATCAGAAAACTGTCTGCGAATTATTCGTGGTACATCGCAATTATCACAGGTCTTTTGGTGAATTTCATCATGGAACTCGGCGGAAAACTTATGCTTGGAATAAGCTTAAACCTCGGTTTCCTTTTACTTGAAACAGCTGTCACCGCAATCGTGGCATTTATAGTAATGTTCATGACCTTCAATCTGGATTACACGAGGGTCGAGCGCGTACAGTTTGAGGATGACGATTATTACTACTATGTAAAAGCCGTGCCAAAGATTTTTGTGGCTGAGAAAGAGAAAACAGTAAAGACCATCAGCACCAAGAAAAAGAAAAGCCGTTCCGACTTCACAAAGGAAGACTTTGAGGAGCAGATGGGCAGAAACATCGAAGAATAATTTTTGAAGAAAAATGAGAAAGGGGGAATTTGATTGGAGAATCTGTGGACCATGCTGGAATCATTCCGGGATGAATATCTTTCATGGATGAGCATGCCATATGTAAATGTGGTAGACGTCATAGAAATCATAATCATAGCTTTTCTCATTTATCATGTCCTTTTGTGGACAAAAAATACCAGAGCCTGGAACCTTCTAAAGGGTATGCTTTTTATCTTTGCATTTGCACTTATCGCAGCCCTTTTCCAGATGAATACCATCCTCTGGATATTTGAAAAGACCATCAATATCCTCGTTATTGCGGCGGTTGTAGTATTCCAGCCGGAGCTCAGGAAAGCACTTGAAACATTGGGAACAAGAAGCATAATGAGAGCTTTCTGGGGATCTGTTAAGTTTGAGGAGGATGAAGGCTTTTCGCGCAAAACAATTGAGGAGATTACGAGAGCCTGCTACGACATGGGCAAGGTAAAAACCGGAGCCCTCATTGTCATTAAAAATAAGGATTTACTCGAGGACTACGAGAGAACCGGAATCGCAGTTGACGCGAAGGTTACATCGCAGCTTCTCATAAATATTTTTGAAAAGAACACACCATTACATGATGGTGCTGTAATAGTGCATGGAAACAGAATAACTTCAGCGACCTGTTATCTGCCGCTTTCAGACAATATGAATCTCAGCAAAGAGCTCGGCACGAGACACAGGGCAGCAGTTGGAATCAGCGAAGTTACGGACTCCGTGACAATCATCGTTTCGGAGGAGACCGGTGCTGTTTCATTGGCCTGCGGCGGAAGTATTTTGAGAAACCTTTCGCAGGAGAACTTAAAGAGCGAGCTTGAAAAGCTGATAAGCGATGAAAGCGAACCGGCATACAAGGGCTTGTTCAGAAGGAGGAATAAGAATGCCGATTAAACCGATTGGGTTTATAACCAACAACTTCGGATTAAAAATTCTGGCAATTCTCATTTCCGTAGCCATATGGATGATAGTAGTGAATGTTGATGATCCGAAGATTACGAGAAACTTCACTGCTCCGGTAACCATAGAAAATGCCAGTTATCTCACAGACCAGAACAAATGGTACGAGATATCCGATGATGATAAGACGGTAACTTTCTCAGTAAGCGGAAAGCGGTCTTATCTTGAAAAAATGAGCAGCTCGGATTTCAGGGCTGTTGCAAATTTTGAATCGATCGATGGGGAAAACAAGGTTCCTATCGACATAACCGTATTAAGCTACGCAAACAACGTCACAGTCAGCAGCAAGAACAGATATCTTACGCTGAATGTGGAGGACCTGGTATCGCAGCCGTTTGTTGTGACAGTGCAGACCACTGGAGACGTTGCTGACGGATATGCTTTGGGAGATACTTCAGTGAGCCCTAGCATTCTCCGTGTAACAGGACCTGAGTCTGTCATGGAGAAGATAAGCAAAGTAGTGGCAACCGTTGAGGTTGACGGTATTTCTTCAAGTATCACAGATTCGGTAACACCGGTGCTTTATGACGAAAGCGGAAATGAGATAGAAAAAGATGATTTGACATTCAATGTTTCAAACATCCTGGTTTCCGTTGGCGTCTTGAATACAAAAGAGTTGCCTGTTGAAGTGAATGTTACCGCATCAGCGGATGACGGATATGAGATTTCAAATATTTCAATTTCCCCTGAATCCCTGGCAGTAAAAGGCGAATACAAGGTACTCAAGAAAATAAACAGCCTGTCCTTCGGCTTCGGAGATTCAGATATCGATCTCACCGGTGTGACGGATAAAGCGACTGCATACATTGATATTTCCGGACTGCTTCCGGAGGGAGTATCCCTGGTTAGCGCGGATGATTCTACACTCGC
Organism: Lachnospiraceae bacterium; assembly: GCA_024692885.1. Classification (GTDB taxonomy): domain Bacteria; phylum Bacillota; class Clostridia; order Lachnospirales; family Lachnospiraceae; genus JAILHT01. The sequence goes on from JAILLZ010000003.1 coordinate 6,399, forward strand.
GGTTACGGTTGAGGTTGTTCCGCTTGTGACGAAAACGTTTGAAGTATCCACGGACAACATAACTGTCGAGGGAATATCTTCCGGATACAAGACATCTTTTGAGGATGAAACAGTAAGCGTGGATATCACCGGAACGGAAGAAGATATAAACGCACTTTCGGCCTCCGATATCACCGGAGTTGTTGATGCTTCCGAACTTGCAGTTGGAGAGAGCAAGGTCGAGGTTGAGTGGAATCTTGATGATGACAAGTATTACGTCGAAGATGAAATCACAGTGAAATTAAGAATCGTTTTAAATAATTCAAGGGGTTAAGATGGTTAGTAAAAAAGTTACGATAATAAATCCTACGGGTCTTCATTTGAGACCCGCAGGAGTATTGTGCAATACAGCCGCAAGATTTGAAAGCCATATTTCATTTACGGGAAAAGGCGGAACAAATGCAAACGCAAAGAGCGTTTTAAGTGTTCTTGCTGCCTGTGTGAGATTTGGGGATGAAATAGAAATATCTTGCGAGGGCGAAGATGAAAATGAAGCATTGGAAGCCGTTGTCAAATTAATAGAAAGTGGAATGGAAGAATGAGACCATTTATAAAAAAACCCAAGGTAAAGCATATACTTTGGTTTTTGATTTTCTGCATAGTTTTTTACATAGGTTATCATGTGACCTATGAGACATGCATAATTGACAGGATGTCCTATCCGCATCTGTTTTCGCTGACCAAATCATCAACAGTTGATGTGGTGACCACAGATGAGGACGGAGAGGAAGTCACCAACACGGAGCGACTGGAATATCTCTTAAAAGAGGGAGATGTCTTTGAACAGACATTTACCTTTACAAGCGATTATTTTCTTTCCGTGGGAACGAGAATTTTCCTTGACGAGGACAATGCAAACGAAGGTTCAGTAAAGGTTGAACTTTTTGATGCTGAAACCAATGAGTTGATTGCGGATGCCACATACGATACGTCGGAGCTTGAGGACAAGCAGCTCCTTTTGGCGAGCAGCCCGACGGGAATGGTTGAAGGATATCAGGGAAAAATTATGACATACCGTCTCACCGTTGAAGAAATGGGCGACAGTAAGATTACCGTTTCCATGGGAGACACCGAGTCAAACAGTGGCGTATCGAACGTGATTATAAACGGAGAGTCTGATTCGACGCTTGTCCTTGCTTTGAGAGGAGCAGACAGACAACTCACATACTGGTACCACATTTTCAGAATCGGAGCTTTTTTACTTTTTGCTGTTGTGGCTTGGACCTTCTGGTCATTGGCCCTCACAAAAATAAAATTGCAAAATGTTTTTCTTCCGGTTGGATTTGTTTTGGCGATACTTTTTTTACTTTTCCTTCCGCCAATGTCAGTTCCTGACGAGCAAGATCACATGCTTGAGGCCTACGAGAAGGTCAATTCATTCTACGGACTCAACACAGACGAGAATGATACGGCTTTTATATATAATGAAGACTATCATGCAATGCAGTCGTTAAAGACTACACCTACATTGCTGGAACTCGATGAGATAAAGGAAGAGATTACACAGAGCGGACGCGAAGAGGGAGACACGGTTGTAAGCCACGTCTACATGCATGCGAAAGCCCTGGCATATCTTCCGGGAATAATCGGAATAATGATTGCAAGAGCCATGGGATTGAACGGATTCCTCGTATGGTATTCCGGAAGATTCGTTGCAATACTGTTTTATCTTTGCATGATGTATTTCGCGATAAAGACAGCGCCTGCTGCGAAGGCAGCCTTCTTTATAATCGCACTGTTTCCGATGACAATTCAGCAGTGCTGCTCGTATTCCTACGACGGAATGATAATCGAGGCGGTTTGCGTTCTCACAGCCGTTCTCTTGAAGTGGATTTACTATAAGGAAGAGAAAATCAAAAAGACAGAGATTGCATTTCTCATTTATTCTTGTATAATACTTGCTGTTTGCAAGGGCGGATGTTACATGCCACTTGTTTTGTTGGTTTTATTTATTCCATCGAAACGATTTGCAAATGCAAAGAGAGCAATTGCTGCAAAGCTTGCTATCATAGGAACCGCCGGAGTGTCATGGCTGGTATGTACATTATCTTATGTATTTTACGTGCTTGCACCGACGGGAACGGAGTCAACCCAGCTTGCACATGCAGATGCAGAAGCCTATACATTGGGTGACCTCATGTCAAACTTTTGGCTTTTCATAGAGCCTGCATTTAAGTCCACCGTTGATTCCGGAAGTGAATGGATTCTAAGCATGACCGGTACTCAGCTTGGCTGGCTTAACATAGAAGTCACATCATGGATACCTATAATCATGCTTACAATGATTTTGTTTTCCATGGTTCCGCAGAAGAACAAGTGCGATGAAGCGATGGTGGGAATGCCTGAAAAGGTTGCCATTGTAATACTTGCCCTTCTTTCAGTCGGAATGATTTACATGTCGATGTTTTTGGATTGGACACCTAAGGATGCCGGATACATCTGGGGAATTCAGGCGAGATATTTTCTCCCGCTTCTTCCGCCGGCAATGCTTTTATTCAGAAGCAGATGGATGACAATAGAAAAAGACGTGACCAAGTATTTTGCATTCACGGCAGTAAGTCTGTACGGAATGGTATTTTATGATTTGCTCCTGGAGACACAGAAGTATCTTGAGTAATCAGATGAATTGTTAGTAATCAGATTGAATGGAAGAAGCCAATTGATATTAATAGAATATAAGTAGAAAAACAAGATAAGTTAGAAATGAATTAAGTAAGGAGACAAGATGAGCAGAAACATTTTAGTTACAGGATGCAATGGACAGCTCGGAAGAGCAATTCAGAAAGAATACGCAAACGATGACGCAAAGCTTATTCTTACAGATGTAGTTTCAGGTGAGGGATACATCTCACTTGACATCACAAATCTTGAGGAAGTTGAGGCTGTAGTTGACAAGTACGACATCGACGTAATCATCAACTGTGCAGCACACACAAATGTAAATGCCTGCGAGTCACAGCTTGAGCTTGCATACAAGATAAATGCAATCGGACCAAGAAATCTTTGTATTGCAGCAAAGAAGAGAAACGCAAAAGTTGTTCAGGTTTCAACCGACTACGTATTCAGCGGAGACGAAGGAACAACACCTTTGACAGAGTTTGATCCGGTTGGACCACAGAGTGCATACGGAAGAACAAAGCTTGCAGGAGAAGAATTCGTAAAAGCATTCTCAGACAAGTATTTCATCCTTCGTACAGCATGGCTCTTCGGAGACGGAAACAACTTCGTTAAGACCATGATTAAACTCGGTGAAGAGAGAGATGAGGTTGGAGTAGTTGCCGATCAGTTCGGAACACCAACAAGCGCTTCAGAGCTTGCAAGAATGATTCATTATCTTGAGCCTACAGACAACTACGGAGTATTCCACGCAACATGTGAAGGCGCATGCAACTGGGCAGATTTCGCTGAAGAAATATTCAAGCAGAAGGGCATGAACGTCAAGGTAAAGAGACTCTCTACCGATGAGTACCCAACACCTGCAAAGAGACCTGCTTACTCAGTGCTTGACAAGTGCATGCTCAGACTCACAACAGATTTCAAGATGAAAGAGTGGAAGGATGCTCTTACAGAGTACATGGAGACACTGTAATAAAACTTCTTTTCTATTCTAGAAGGTTTTATAATAAATAACGACATCAAATAATTCGCCCGGGAGTGTAAGCACTCCCGGGGTTTTTCGTTTGACAATTCTTGCTTTGAATTATATATTCTTAGTAATTCTTTTTTCTTTTTAATTCCTAGTAATGATTAGCCTCTAATCATATTTCCAAAAGAGTTTTATACGAGCAATTTACTTATTTCAGAAAACTACATGTAAAGAGATACTGGGGCGAATTCTTATTACGTGAAGTTGAGCAGATTATAAATTTAGCTGGTAAGCAAATAACAATGGTGAACTGATTATACGTGCATAAAATGGAAAACCAAATTACACATATAATAATCGAAGGTTAAAAACCAAAAATGTACATGTAAAATTGAAAGAACCAAATCTTGCAGGTGATAATTAACGGATGAAGATAAAGCGGTACATGTAAAAGCGGAAAAATTAAA
>JAILLZ010000045.1 GCA_024692885.1 Lachnospiraceae bacterium
TATAAACTTTATAGCGAATCTCAACGCACCGCTCGCTATGTTTACTATAGGAATCTATCTCGCACAGACGGATATGTTGAAGCTTTTTGTAAAACCGAGATTATATCTGGTGACATTCGTGAGAATGGTTTTGACACCCGTAATTATGATGCTTGCCCTTATTATGGTTCCAAATGATTTATTTGAACTTAAGATGACAATGCTCATTGTAGCTGCATGCCCGGTAGGTTCCAATGTGGCAGTATATGCGCAGCTTCACGATAGCGACTATCCATATGCGGTGGAAACAGTCGTTGTTTCGACACTTTCATCCATTATTACAATTCCTGTACTTGTAGCATTGGCGACATTGATATGGTAATTCCGGCTTACTGATAAGTTTTATAAGAAAAAATACTTAGCGGATATATATAACTCATGGTAATATATATCCGCAATATTATATAAAGAACTTATATAAGATTTCAGAGCCAAGCAGAAATGCTTTCATTTTCGAGCATGGCTCAGAATAGAAATAATAAAAGAAGGAGACCTCACATGGGTGGATTTTTTGGAGTGGCTTCAAGCGAAGATTGTGTTTTTGATTTGTTCTTTGGAGTCGATTATCACTCACATCTCGGAACAAGACGTGGCGGAATGACCGTTTACGGGGAAAACGGATTTAACCGTTCGATTCACAGTATAGAGAACTCGCCGTTTCGAACAAAGATGGAGAAAGAAATCAAAGATATGAGCGGCTGGTATGGTATAGGATGTATCTCAGATTATGAAGCTCAGCCGCTTATCATCAGATCTCATCACGGAACATACGCGATAACTACAGTAGGTAAGATTTGCAATTCTGAAGAGCTCATAAATAAGCTTTTCGATGAAGGCTATGTTCATTTTCAGGAGATGAGTTCCGGAGAAGTAAATGCGACAGAACTTGTTGCTGCTCTTATCAATACAAAGGACAACCTTATCGAAGGAATTCAGTATGTGCAGGATATCGTAGAAGGCTCGCTTTCTCTTTTACTTTTAAACGAAAAGGGAGTGTATGCAGCCAGAGATAAGGTGGGAAGAACCCCGGTAGTTGTCGGAAAGAAAGAAGAAGGATTCTGCGTTTCTTTTGAAAACTTCGCATACAAAAACCTTGGTTATAAGGATTACAAGGAACTTGGACCGGGAGAAATAGTAGCTATCACAGAAAAGAATTGCGTCACCTTGGTAAATCCAGGAAAAGACATGAAAATCTGTACATTCCTTTGGATTTATTACGGATATCCTTCAAGCTCATACGAGGGAATATCAGTCGAGCAGATGAGATACAGAAACGGTGCAAGCATGGCAAAAAGAGATAACGTAAAGCCGGATATTGTAGCCGGAGTACCGGATTCGGGAACTGCTCATGCCGTGGGATATGCTAATGAGTCTGGCATTCCTTTCAGCAGACCATTCATAAAATACACTCCAACCTGGCCAAGATCATTTATGCCTACCATCCAGAGCAAGAGAAATCTCATTGCCAAGATGAAAATGCTTGCTGTAGACGATCTTATCGAGGGAAAGAGCATTCTTCTAATAGACGATTCCATAGTTCGAGGAACCCAGCTCAGAGAAACCACTGAATATCTGTATGATTGCGGAGCAAAAGAGGTTCATATAAGACCTGCATGTCCACCGCTTTTGTATGGTTGTAAGTATTTGAATTTCTCAAGATCCACGTCTGAGATGGATCTTATTGCCAGAAGAGTTATAGAGAGACTTGAAAACGGAAATGTCACTGAAGAAGTGTTAAGTCTCTATGCTGACCCGACTACTGAGCAATATGCAAATATGATTGAGGAAATCAGAAAAGAGTTGAACTTCACATCCCTTGCGTATGCAAGACTTGATGATATGCTTGAAGCAACGGGATTGGAACGCTCAAAACTCTGCACTTATTGCTGGGACGGAAAAGAATAAAAACTTTTAAAAAAGTTTGTTATATCTCAAGAGTATCTGTCGTCTATATGTGTAACAAGACAAAAAACACATATGGAGGACAGATATGAAAAAGAGATTAAACAAAATAACATTTTTAATTATCACATCAATCGTTGTCGGACTTTTCGCAGGTTGCGGAAGAAGTTCGGAATACGAATCTAAAAGTTCATCGACAGGCGCATACGAGTCAATCGATGAAGGCCTTTCTTATTCCAATGATATGGCAGTCGAAGAGGCAGAAGCAGCTGTGGCTGACTCGTCGTATTCGGAGGGAACATCAGATGTGTCCGCAGAATCTTCGGGCGGAACCAATAAAGTAGACATTGTGGCAAATCAGAAATTGATTGTTACATGGGACATTCAGATTCAGACGGAAAACTATGACGATGTCGTAGCATCAATAGAAAAAAGTGTTTCTGAATATGGGGGATACATCGAGAACCAGAATGAGAATTCATACTCAGTTAGCAGATATGCATACCTTACGGTAAGACTTCCAAAAGACAAAGCAGATGAGTGGATAGAAAAGACATCCGAGAAAGCTACCATTACATCAAAATCCAAGAGCTCGGAGGATGTTACTCTTTCTTATGTTGACACTGAAAGCAGACTCAAGGCATTAAAGACAGAAAGAGACAGTCTTCTTGCAATACTTGAAAAGGCAGAAAGCGTAGAGGCAATCATTGCAGTTCAGAGTGAACTTAACAATGTGAACTATCAGATAGAATACTATGAATCGAGTCTCAGAATGATGGATAACAAAGTTGATTACACAACTGTAAATATTTCTATCGACGAGGTTACAAGAGAAGTACCGGTTGAGACAACAATGGGCCAGGAAATTGCAGAGAAATTCCTCTCATCAATTGACGGATTAAAGAGCTTTTTCAGAAATCTTATTGTTGGATTGCTTGGCAATTCTGTTATCATAGTAATAGTGATTGCAGTGGTATTTGCAGTCGTAAAAATTGTAAAACATATAGGTTTAAAGAGAGTAAAAAATGAGGTCAAAAACATTGAGCCTTCAGGACAGGGAGATAATTGATCTTTACTGGGACAGAGATCAAACAGCGATTCAACATACCGACGAAAAATATGGAAAATACTGTCATACCGTGGCATGGAACATTTTGAGGCAGAACGAGGATTGTGAGGAATGTGTCAACGATACATATCTCAAGGCTTGGAATGCCATGCCGCCTGAACGACCGGCAGTATTGAAGTTTTTTCTTACTGCGATAGTGAGGAACCTTTCATTGGATTTGTATAGGAAAAACCACAGAGAAAAGCGTGGCGCAGGCGAAATAGCGCTGGCTTTGGATGAGCTTGCAGAATGTATTCCGTCGGATGCTAATCCCGAAGAGGAAGCTATTGGTTCCGAACTTGGAAAGCTTATAAACATCTTCCTAGGAAGCATCAGCGAGCGCGACAGAAATGTGTTTGTCAGAAGGTATTATTTTTTGGAGACTGCGTCTGAAATCGGTGAAAAGTATATGTTAAAAGAAGCGAATGTACTCATGATATTATCGAGAACCAGAAAAAAACTGGCGGAATTTCTTGGTAGAGAAGGATATATGATATGAAACCCGAAGATTTATATAAAGCGATGAATGAAATAGATCCGCAGATTTTGGAGGCCAGCGAAATCTATGTTGCTCCTGTGGATGAGGTTGATGATACCGATAAAAAAATTATTCATATAGCAAAGAAGACAACACAAAAATCACGGGCAAAAGTTAGAGCGTATGTTGTACTTGCGGCATGTGCATGCTTCTGCGCAGTCATAGGATTTACCGTACCACACATGTTTAGAATGGGAAGCAGTATGGATAGTGCCTCGATGGAAGCATACGAGGAAGTCATGGAAGCGGATGAAGCCGCAGAAGCAACGGCAGAATCAGATGCCAAGTCGTTGGATGATGGTTTAAGTGAAGACGAGGCATATTCAGCAAAACTCGTTATAGGAGAAAAATACTTTACAGTTTTGTGGGAAGACAACGAAGCCGTGAAAGAACTCATGGCTATGGCGGAGGATGGAACGTTTGAACTTACGATTTCAAACTACGGCGGTTTCGAAGCTGTCGGAGCTCTTGATACAAAACTTACCACAACTGACGAGAACATTACGGCGACAGTCGGAGATATAATGCTCTACGGTGGCAATCAGATATGTATCTTCTACGGTGAAAACACTGCAAACTACACAAAGCTCGGAATAATAGTGGATGCCGATGAGGA